>JAQSDP010000073.1 GCA_029945985.1 bacterium
GTCCAGCTTCGCTTGGCAGGTGGATGCCCTTTATTTCTACCTGATACTGATCAGCGTCGCGTTCTCGATCCCGATCGTCGCAGCGATCTTCTTTTTTACGGTCAAATATCGGGCGAAGGAGAAATACGCGACACCGGACGAGATGCATGGCTCGATCATGCTGGAAACTGTCTGGTCGATAATTCCGTTCGTCATTTCGATGACGATCTTCCTCGGCGGTGCTTACGTTTACTACAACCAGTTTCGTATGCCGGACGATGCGATGGACGTTTACGTTGTGGGCAAACAGTGGATGTGGAAGCTGCAGCACGCTACCGGCCATCGCGAGATAAATGAACTACACGTGCCTGTCGGCAGGAAGGTCAAGCTCACCATGACTACCGAGGACGTGCTTCACGACTTCTCGATTCCCGCATTTCGCACAAAGGCGGACGTCGTTCCCGGAAGATATACATATCTCTGGTTCGAGGCGACCAAACCCGGCAAGTATCACCTTTTCTGCGCTGAATACTGCGGCTTGAACCACTCCGGAATGGGCGGATGGATCTACGTCATGGAACAGCGCGATTTCGATAACTGGCTCGCCGGAAACGCATCCGGCCAGACGCCGGTCCAGCAGGGGCAGGATCTCTTCCAGAACAAACTCGGCTGTGCGTCTTGCCATGCCGGTGGTCAAGGACAGCGTGGAGCGATCCTCGAAAACATATTTGGTAAGGAAGTGAAATTCGTAGGCGGCGGCAGCACGACCGTTGACGACGCGTATCTGCGAAATTCTATCCTCAACCCGAGCTCTCAGGTAGTCGAGGGCTATCAGCCGATCATGCCTACCTTTAAGGGCCAGGTGACGGAAGAACAGTTAGTTTCACTTGTCGCGTATATCAAATCGTTGAGCGGCGTCACGGGATCGACAACTCCGTCGGCCGCGGCGTCACCGGCTCCGGCCGCGAACACAGCGACTCCCGCTCCGGCGTCCAATTCGGCGGTGCGGTCGAACAGTAATAGGTAAGGTTAGAAGGAATATGCAAAACGTTGATGCAATAGGCTCGGGCATCCCGGCGATACCAAAGGACAATTACTTGACCAATGGTTTCACGCTGAAATCATGGCTGCTGACCAAGGACCACAAGCGGATCGCGATCATGTACTTGATCTCGATCTCGCTGTTTTTCATGGCTGGTGGGCTCTACGCGTCCGCCATTCGGCTTGAACTCCTTACGCCGGAGACCGACCTTTTAACGTCGGCGACCTACAACAAGGTCTTTACCCAGCACGGCATTTTGATGATCTTCTTTTTCCTGATCCCGTCGATCCCGGCGGTGCTCGGAAATTTCTTGTTGCCGATCATGATCGGGGCAAAGGACCTCGCATTGCCGCGTATCAACCTGCTCAGCTTATATATTTACTGGCTCGGAGGTGCGTTGACCGTCTATGCCCTGCTTCAGGGCGGCGTCGATACAGGTTGGACGTTCTACACACCCTATAGCACCACGTTCTCTAATTCGTACGTAATGGCCGTCGGACTTGGGATCTTCATCAACGGATTTTCATCGATTCTCACCGGGCTCAATTTCATCGTCACGATCCATACGATGCGGGCGCCGGGGATGACCTGGTTCCGACTTCCGCTGTTCGTTTGGGCACAATACGCGACGAGCCTCGTAATGATACTGGGAACACCGGTCATTGCGATTACGGTTCTGCTTCTAGCCATCGAACGCGCTGTGGGCGTCGGTATTTTTGACCCCGCTATTGGCGGCGACCCGATCCTTTTCCAGCACCTTTTCTGGTTCTATTCCCACCCGGCGGTCTACATTATGGTTTTGCCCGGGATGGGCGTCATCTCCGAGCTGATATCCAACTTTTCCCGTAAAAAGATCTTCGGATACGAGTTCATCGCCTTTTCTTCCATCGCGATCGCCGTGTTTGGGTTTCTCGTTTGGGGCCACCACATGTTCGTCAGTGGCCAGTCGATATACGCAGGAATGGTGTTCTCATTCCTGACCATGGTCGTTGCGGTCCCTTCTGCGATCAAGATGTTCAACTGGAGCGCCACGCTCTACAAAGGCTCAATTTCCTACGACACCCCGATGCTTTACGCAATAGGTTTCATGGGCTTGTTCCTGATCGGCGGACTGACCGGGCTGTTCCTCGGGTCGATGGGTTTGGTCGTCCATCTTACGGATACATATTTCGTCGTCTCCCACTTTCACTACGTTATGGTAGGGGGACAGGTTATCGCGTATCTTGGCGGGCTGCATTATTGGTGGCCGAAGATCACCGGCCGGATGTATTCCGAATTCTGGGGCAAGATATCGGCAATGCTCGTATTTATCGGTTTCAACCTGACATTTTTTCCACAGTTTATTCTTGGATATATGGGAATGCCGCGACGCTACGCTTCATATCCCGCCGAGTTTCAGGTGCTGAATATATTTTCGACCGCCGGGGCTTCGGTCCTTGCGGTGGGATTCGTTATGCCTCTGATCTACCTTATGCACTCTCTGTTCTACGGCAAACCGGCCGGGGATAATCCGTGGATGCTTCCCGGGCTCGAGTGGCGTACAACCTCGCCGCCGCCGACCGAGAACTTTGAGAAGACTCCGGTCGTCACTTGGGAAGCGTATGAGTTTGGTGAAGAGAGCGGCCTTGATCTCGAGGCCGCACGCACTAGGGATTCGGTAACGACCGTTTAATTGATATTGAAATTGCGGACTAAAGTTCGCGTTCCAAATATGTCGCAACACGCAGACACACATCACGAAGAATTTCATTACCACGCACCGGGCTTACAGCACCAGTTCGAGGACATGAAGCAGCAGGAGGAAAGCGTCTCGATCGGGATGTGGATGTTCCTCGTGCAGGAAATCATGTTTTTTGGCGGGTTGTTCACCGCGTACCTGGTATTTCGCTCGCGCTTTCCCCTAGCGTTCGCCGAGGCAAGTAACCACCTGAATGCCTTTTGGGGCGGCCTGAACACGCTCGTCCTCATCGTCAGCAGTTTGACGATGGCTCTGGCCGTTTTTTACGCGCAGCGTGGCAACCGGAACATGCAGGTGATAATGATCATTCTGACGATGATCTTCGGTGCGACGTTCCTCGGTGTGAAGGTGATCGAGTACACGGATAAGTACAACACCGGCCTCGTTCCTGTGACCGGCTGGAACAAAAAAACAAAGAAGAATGCGGAACAGCACGCCGCTGAGCCTGCGAAAAAGGAGCAGGCGTTCACCCTTCCTCTGATCGAAACCAGCGCCGCGGCATCCGCCGCGACCGAAGAGCATGCGGCACCGTACGTCAATCCCAAAGGTGAGTTTCAGTGGAACTCTGGCCGCCATGTTTTCGATTACGCGATAGAAAAGGAAAAGGGCGGCAAGGCCTATCTGACGGAGGCCGAACGGGTAGGCTACTTCTCGCAAGGCGAGTTCGACCCGAACAAGTATCGCGACAAGATCCGCATCTTCTATTACATCTATTTTGTAATGACGGGTCTGCACGCCCTGCACATGATCATCGGCTTGGGTCTTATGTCGTGGCTACTTTGGGCGGCATTCCGCGGATCGTTCGGGCCGGAGTACTTTGCTCCCGTTGAGATGTCCGGGCTTTACTGGCACTTTGTTGATATCGTCTGGATCTTCCTTTTCCCCTTGTTATATCTGTTGGGAAGACACTTCTTGGCGGGAGGTACTCACTAGCATGTCAGATAAACACATGGAAACCGGCGAAGGACACATCGGATATCCGGGCTACTTCGGTGTCTTTGCGATACTAGTCTTCGGAACGATATTCACCTATTTCTCGTCCTTTTGGGATCTTGATGGCACCCTTTTCCCCGGGGCGAATACCCTCCTGGCTCTTGCAATAGCTTTCTTTAAGATGACGTGCGTAATGCTTTTCTTTATGCACGTTTACTGGAGTCCGCGGATGATCTGGCTGTCTGCCGTCGCAAGCCTTTTCTGGCTGGCGATAATGTTCGCGTATACGATGTCGGACTACTTCACCCGCAGCCTCGGAGTTTTTTCGGTATAACGAGCAGTGTTTGGACAAACGTAGGGCCGCCGCGGTGCAAAATGCCACGGCGGTTTCGTCCTTTTAGCCCGTTAGGCTTAGTGCGCCAATAATGCTATTATTTTCGGTTTAATACGCGATTTATCGGATATTTTACGCGTGTTAAGGCGTGCAACAGGGTAATACTTTAGGTCATCAGAAACGAGGATGTTATTTAAGCGCAATAATTTCAGACCATACATTCTGCTCCTCGCCTTGTCTATCCTTTTCGTCTCGGGATGTAACATCGTCAAGACGGAAAGTAAGACGCCGACACTTCTAAAGACCGAGAACGCGTCGCAGGCAGAGTTGATGAACGAGGTGAACCGCTTCGCGTCCGTAAAGTCGATGCGGGCCAAAATGGACCTCAAGTTTGAGGACAATTCGTTCGCGCAGTTCGGTTCGAAGGAGGTCTATCGTTCGGCTGACGGCGAGGTTGTCGTCCAGCGTCCGGCGAGCATCTTTCTTAAAGTTCAGGTTCCGGTAATTAAGAGCGACGTCGCTCAGATGACTTCTGACGGCGAAAAGTTTCGCGTGGCGATCCTTCAGGACGGCGGAGACGGAAAGTACAAGAAGTTCGTGATCGGTACCAACAGTGCAGATTATTCGAAACTTCAGCAGGATTTGAGCGCATCGAACGGAGGATCGTCCGGCCAGTTAAAGCAGAACGTCAACGCGTTCTCCAACCTTCGCCCGCAGCACTTCACCGATGCGATGCTCGTGCGTCCGACGGACGCCCGGCACTTCTACGTCCACAGCACGACCTATCAGATCGAGGAGGATATCACGCAGAAGAAGAAGTCCCCACTTCGGGTGGTGAATCGCGGCTATTATCTGCTCGACGAGTTTTTTCGCGGTGATGGCGGGGAACTGAAGATCACGCGTCGATTCTGGTTCGACCGTGTTGGCGGCATCCGTCTCGCTCGCCAACAGATCTTCGATGAGAAAGGCGAGATCGCTTCTGACATTACTTACGGCCGCGAAGGGAAATTAACCGAGACCGGCGATTATCCTCGCCTGCCGCTTCAGATCCTCGTGACGCGTCCGCAGGAGAAGTATGCGATGCGGCTTACTTATCAGACTCCGGAAGCCGTGACGATCGGGAAGGACTATCCCGCAACTGCATTCGTATTGCAAAACTCATGGGAACTCGAAGAGGTCGATCTGGACAAGAAGCTTCAGGAAGTGACCGCTCAGCAACAAAATCGTCCGGCAGCCTCTAATTCGCTTATGACCCGTTTCCAGTAGAAATTTTGATGGCGAGTATTCTTAGCACCAAAGACCTTACAAAATCGTACAAGATCGGCAAGTTGGAAGTCCCCGCGTTACGCGGGGTTTCGCTTGAGGTCGAAGAGGGTGAGTTTGTCGCGATCATGGGCCCTTCGGGCTGTGGCAAATCGACTCTGCTGCATCTTCTCGGCGGCCTTCTTTCGCCGACGACCGGATCGATCATCATCGACGGAGAAGACCTAGCATTGGTTTCCGATGCTCAGCGGACCGATATTCGCCGGCGTAAGATTGGATTCGTTTTTCAGCGATTTAATCTCTTTCCAACGCTCACCGCCGAGGGTAACTTGAAGCTCGCTGAAAAGATCCATACCGGCAGCGGCAGCAAAAACTCCGACCGTCGCAAAGAGGTTCTAAAGCTTCTAAAGCTCGAGAACAAAATGCATCACAAGCCGCTCGAATTATCCGGCGGCGAACAGCAGAGGGTCGCTCTTGCCCGGGCGATCGTGAACCGGCCAGCGATCATCCTCGCCGACGAACCGACCGGCAATCTTGACACCGAGAATTCCGAGATCGTGCTCGAGATGTTCAAGGAGCTTAACGCCAAGTTCAACCAGACGATCGTGATGATCACGCACAACCCCGAGGCCGCCGCAGTCTGCTCGCGGGTCATCCGTATGCGTGACGGTCATGTCGTTGATGAATAAAGGCTGACAGGTGATAGCTGAAAGCCGAAAGCTGTTCTAAAATGTCGTTTGATTGTAAGTGAAAGTCTTTGATCAGCGATGAGTCTATTCAAAAAGTTCATACTTTGGGAATACAGCAGGGAAACGTCCGTTTACGTTATCTTCTGCCTGATGATCGTCGCGTTCATCTTTTTGACCCCTAAGGAGCACTTCGAAAGACGCGATCGGCTTGCAACCCAAACGTCCCGTCTCATCGTCCAAGCTTCTGATTTCTCGCCCGAGAAAGACATCCTCCAACAACGCGTGCGTGACATGAGCGGAAACCCGGAGGCTGTCGTTCTAGATTGGCGGGAAAAGAAAAACAACCGCGGCGAAACGGTATATGAAGTGGATATCCGTTGAGGTTATTTTATGAAAGGTATCAAGAAAGTTTTAGGTTTAGCAATATTTGCAGTCGTATTTACGTTCGCGGCATCGACGGTCGCGTCGGCGCAAGGGATTCTCGCTGAGATCTTGAAGAGGATGGACGAGAACAACAAGGGAATGAAGTCCCTGAAGTCGGACATCAAGATGGATAAGCGTAACTCGCAATTGGGAGAGAACGACATTTCGGAAGGCAGCGTTCAGTATCTCCCGGCGGCGACAAAAGACAAGATCCGCGTTCGGATAGATTGGACGAAACCAGCGGTCGAGCATCTTTCCGTTGGCGGCGGTAAATATATGCTTTTTCGTCCGCGACTGCAGCAGGCAATTGTCGGCAACGTCGACAGCGCCAAAGGTAATGCAGGTGCCGGTGGTCCCCTAGCTTTCATGACGATGAGCCGGGCGCAATTGAAGGCGAATTACGATGTCACCTATTTGGGCGAGGAGACAGCTGCTGGATCCGTGAAAACATGGCATTTGAAGCTGATGCCGAAGGCCGCAACCTCATATAAGGAAGCTGATCTATGGGTCGATTCGAACGGGATGCCGGTTCAAGCGAAGATACTTGAGAAGAATAACGATACGACCACTATTCAGCTGACGAAGATCGAGAAGAACGCAACGATCCCACCCGACGTTTTCTCTATCAAACCGCCTAAGGGTACTAAAATAATCCCAGGTTGATCTTAGCTGTTAAGGCATCAGCGAAAGCCGCTCCAATACGGGCGGCTTCAGTGTTTGAAAAGCCAGTATCCGCCTCGTATAATCAAGAGTTTAGGTTTATGCCCAAGGCGAGCAGTTTCAGTAGATTTACACGCGGGGTGAGGCACACGGTTCGTGCATTCGCTTCGACCAAACATCCGGTATTGGTACACATCGTACCGATGCGGCGGTGTAATTTGGCGTGTACTTACTGTAACGAATACGACAAAACGTCCGATCCGGTGCCGATCGACGTAATGCTGGAACGCATCGATAAGCTTGCCGAGTTCGGATCGTCA
>JAQSDP010000074.1 GCA_029945985.1 bacterium
GATACACACCCTTCATGGATTCGATGTCCGCGAACAGGTGATCCAGCTTGTCCGCTATCACTTGAAGCCGGGCATGTACTACAAATCGAAGAGCCCGGTTGGAGATGGAGCCTTTCGGCGGCTCGCTCGAAAGGTCGAGCCGGACCTGCTGTATCGTGTAGCAAAGGCGGATTCGCTGGGGCGTTACCCGGATTGGGATCGCAGCAAAATGGTGTTCGGGTCCGAGGCTCAGGAATGGTTCATCGAGCGAGTTCGCCAACTGCAGGTTGAGAAGTCGGCTCCCGAACCGATCTTCATGGGTCGGCACCTGATCGAACTGGGCTTCGAGCCGGGACCGGAATTCAAGCGGATCCTGGACGCAGTCTACGAACGTCAACTCGACGGCGATATATGCGATCTGGATCAGGCGATCAGTGCAGCAAAGTTACTGAGCGAGAACCGGTAGGTGCTGAGAAGACTCCCGGCTGACGCGCTTGTGCAGCATAGTAGCTACGGATACGGCGACCAGTATCATCCCAATGCTTACGTATCCGGTCACTTCGTAATGGTCAATCGTATTGTCAGGCATCTTTACGACGATCAATCCGGCCAGCACCGACGCAAATCCGACAAACAACTGCTGTACAGATGAATTGAAGCTCATAAAGCTTCCGCGGCGCTCGGGCGGCACTACGTTGCTGATCATCGCTTGCGCGGGGATGAATCTGCCTGCTGAAACAACAAACCATGCTCCCGTGATGCAAAGTACCAGAAAGAAAGGTATGTGCGGAAGGTTCGTTATCAGAGCGATCAGCGGAATGCTTGCAAGGATCAACACAACGAACACGTTATACTTGCCCAACTTGTCCGCGACCCGCCCGATCATCGGTGAGGTGAAAATAGTCAGCATTCCGCCCACCATGTATATCAGCGGCGTCTGGGTCTTCGAAAAGCCCATGTTGAACTCCATGAACGGGTTTATAAATGGGATGATCATGAAATGTCCCATCATCATCGAGGCAGTAAGGCCGAGTGCGTAGAGCTGACTGCTGTTGCGGAAAACGTCGGCGACAAGTGTCACCGGGCCGATCTTGTTCTCCGCGCCTTCGTGCACGTGCTTGTCCATCTTCGGGAGGAACTTGATCAGAAACGGAACTAACAACGAGCCGAGGATGACAACGAAGAAGAATGGTGCGTGCCAGTTGAACAGGTTTGCGATATAGAGCCCGAAGGGAACGCCGAAAACGGACGCCGCAGAAAACGCAGCCATTATCATTCCCATTGCGGCCCCTCGGCGCTCGTAGGGAACCAGGTCGGCCACGATCGACAATACCTGAGCACCGATCAATCCGCCAAAGAGGCCAGCGACCACGCGCGCGATCAGCAAAAACTCAAACGAGGGTGCGACCGCGCAGCAGAGTGTGCCGATGAGAAACCCTGCGTATGCAAGAAGCAGAACCCGCTTGCGGTCAAAACGGTCGACGAAAAACGCTGCCAGGAAACCAGAAAGCCCGGCGCTAAACGTATAGGCCGCGACGAGCCAGGAGAATTGCTGCGAACTGATGTTAAAGTACGGCATCAGATAATTCCCAAGCGGCATCAGGATCATGAAATCCATGATGTGCGTGAAGTTCAGCAGCGTCAGCAATAGTAAGATGGCTCGTTCCTTCATTTCCATAGCAAGTCCCGGCGACAGAGACAATCGTCAATTGTAACAGATGCTGTTACAGAATTCTATAGAATTTATTGGAAGTGGTCCAAAGATACAATGATCAGACAATTCGATTCTGAAGTGCCTTAGCGACCGCTTCGCTTTTCGAATGGACTTGCAGTTTTTCGTAGATGTGGCGCATGTGGAATTTGATCGTGTTGTAGCTGACGTTCAGTTCGACGGCTGCGGTTGTGTAGTTGTGTCCTTCGACTAAGAGCTTTAGAAGCCGTGTTTCGTGCGGCGTCAGGTCGTAGTCGACCTTCTCGGGCGGACGGACCTCGCGGAAAAGTTTGATGACCCGGCTTGCTACCTCGGGTGACATCGGGGCTCCGCCCGTGAAAGCTTCCTTGATATTCTCTAGCAGTTTAGCCGGCGGTGTTAGCTTCAGAAGATAGCCGGTCGCACCAGCACAGATCGCGTCGAAGATCCGCTCGTCGTCATCGTAAACGGTGATCATCAACACCGTCATGTCGGGGTACTCGTCTTTGAGGATTTTGATCCCTTCGATCCCCGTCATTCCCGGCAGCCCGATATCACTTAGAAGAACATCGGGAACATTACCTTTGATCTTCGGGATCGCCTCTTCCATTGAACGGTAGGCACCCGTCAAAGAAAATCCTTCGGTAAAATTGATCAGCGTGGCGAGCCCTTCGCGCACGTCGCGCATATCTTCCACGATCGCGGTCCTGATAACTGCCGGTGCGGTTGCTTCGATCATTCGAAATAAAAAGGTGCCGCCGAAATTGTTGAGCTTGCCCCAACCGGATGGGCGGCCGGTTAGTAGTACGTTTCGCTAGCTATATTAGCGAACTTCATTCTATCGTGAACCACCCGAACGGGTAGCATTCAGACCATTATCCTCGATTCGGAATGATCGAATCGTCAAAGGACAGTTCGCGCGGCATTCGGAGTTTGATCTGGGTGCCGACGCCCTTCGTCGAATCTATTTGAAGGTGTCCGCCCATTTCCATAGCCCGCCTACGCATACTGGGAATGCCGTTACCTGAGTAGCCTTCGGATGTGAAGGTATCGGCAAAGCTTGGAGCGATGTTTTCAAAGCCCTTTCCGTCATCCTGGACGTCCAGTTCTATCGTCCGGTCGTCAATGCTTAGCCTTACACTAACGCGGCTCGCCTCTGAATGCTTGGCGATATTGTTGATCGCCTCCTTGAACACTAGGAAAACCTCGCGGCGAATATTCGAATCGACCACGATAGCGGAGCTGTCATCCGGCAGATCGAACCTTGCGATGATGTCTTTTGGCGCAACGACGTCGGATGCAAATCGTCGCATTCGCTGCATCAGATCGCACAGATGATCTTTGGCGGGATTGATCGACCATACAATGTCGCTCATCGTGCCAACTAGTTCATTCGAAACTTCGGTTATCTTGTTCAAAGGCGCCGCCGCTCCGTTACTTCCATTCTTAGTTTGTGCGACTTGCGAGAGTATCGCGATCTGAGTCAGGCTCGCCCCAATGTCGTCGTGGAGGTCTATGGCTATGCGAGAGCGAACCCGCTCAAGTTCGATAAGGCGTTCCTCGCGCGAACGTCTCAATCGCTCCGCGGCCTTCCGAGCTTCCTCTAGAGCTGAATTGATCTGAACAAACTTCTTGGTCCGATAGCTGTACACTGCATAGATCGCGCATCCTGCCGCAATGGCGGAAAGGGTGAGAAACCACCAACGCTGCCAAACCGGCGGTATGATCTGGAAGGCAATGACAGCTGGTGCTGCACTCGATGCTCCTTCGGTGTTGATCGCCCGAACAAGGAATCGATACGAACCCGGACGAAGATTCGCGTAGGTTACTGTCATCTGGTCCGACTGTTTACTCCAGTCTGCGTCGGCTCCCTCGAGCATGAACTGGTAGCGAAGAAACTCTCCGGCTCGAAGGTCCAGGCCGAACCAATCGATCTGAAAGTTATTATCCGTGTGTGGAAGATCGCCGGTGTCGAATGACGCCGCGCCGAGTTCTGGCACAGGTGCGAGCCTGCCTAAGATGCGAAGACTTCCGATCAGCACTTGCGGCGGCGGAGGGTCCTCGTCTTGGAGAGGAGTAAGCCGGGATACGCCGTCATTTGTTACGAACCAAAGGTCGTCGTTCTTGTCGCGAAAGGAATCGACGACGAAGTCCGCAGCGAGACCCTCAGAAACTGTTAATCTCTTGACGTGCCCCGTGTCTGGACAATATCGCTCGACACCGCGCGCTCCCCCGAGATATAGCCGTCCGAACCGGTCCTGCGTGATCGTGCGAATGTTATTGCTGAGTGGAGCCGATGCGACGTCGACCTTTTCGAAGGTCGGGGTGTCGCTTTGGTGATCGTTCACCCGGTACAGCCCGTGAACCGACGTTGCAAGCCACATTCGCCCCTTCGCATCAACGATCATGTCGGTTATCAGGCCGGTTTCGGGGATACCGCTCGGGAAGATCCGGACGGTGCCATTTTCATATACACCGAGGCCCCCCTCATAAAACCCTAGCCAGATCCGGCCGCGCGAATCTTCCAAAAATGATGACGGAGCTTTACCTCGCGGATAGCCATCCGCTTCCGAGAGGGGTCTGAAGGATCTCGAACCGGGCGTTAAGATCGCTACACCGTTTCCGGAAGCATTGGATCCGCGTGTCGAAACCCAAATATTCTTTTTTGAGTCCTCGAAGATCTGGAACATTCCATTGGCAAGAAGTCCGGACGAGGAATCGTATGTGGTGGATGGCGGCATTCCGTCGAGGTCGCGAAAGTTTGTGACCCCAGCGAAGCGATAAAGCTTAGTATTCGACAGCAGCCACCAATCGCCGTCGCTCGAGCGCATAGCGAAACGAGACGTCCAAAGGTAAGACGAATCCTTTGGCAAGCCCGGACGAACCGTATCCATCGATGTGCCGTTGAAGCGATTCAGTGTGTGACCACGGCCCGAAAAGACGGGAGATCCGGCAAGGTCAGTGGCAGATGAAAAGAATCGAGAGGAGTTCGGGCCGTCGCCCGCTCCGTAAGTTGTCAATCCGCTTCGGTTAATGCGAGCCAATCCAGCGTTGGCCGCCGATCCAAAGATTACCGACACTGTCCTCAGCCATCCTAGACATAACGGCCGGGAGCCCGTCAGTCGATCGTTGAACTTGAAGGAAACCGTTCGATACTTCGAAGAGCACGTTCTCAGCAGAGATCCAGATAGTTCCGTCGGAGGTTTCGACGAGCCGCTTCGAATAAGAGTTCTCAACGAAAGTGGTCTCTCGATCCGACATGTACTCAAATATCTCACCGCCACGCTTAGGAAGTTGAACCTCTTTCCCGGCAGTAAAAACGAGACGCTGTGACGGAATGAAATCTCTTAAGATCAGCTTTTCACCGCCAGTGATCGATTCCAATGGTTCCGGAAGCATCGCGTGCACTTTATCCCCGACAGTCAGCCAGACCATTCCGTTTCGGGCGACGACCATTGAGTTGGATCCACTCTCGGCGGGCGATTCGAACGGATAGAAGATCAAACGCTCATCCGGAAGCCGCCTGATCAATCCCCAGCTCGAGTTCATCCAGATCGAACCATCGAGCGATTCGGCGAGCTCAGATATCTGAAGCGGCCGGCTGGGATTCGTTGGAAGTTCCAGCGGATACGGTTCTAGCTCGGTCTTGCCGTCGCGCTTGACCAATCTCGACAGCGGTCCATTGTTGAACCAGAGTCGGCCGTTGCGATCTTCGAGAAATGATCCCCGCGACCCAAACACAAACTCTGCCGACATCGCCCGGTCGAAAGACGAACGGTTATCCGAGACAATATCGGGCCTCAGTCGAAAGGTCCCGCCCGTGGTCGAGACGTAATATTCGCCTTCCCGAGTTTCAAAGATCACCTCGATTCCCGGCGGGGAAGATGTGTCGCCGATGCGATAAGTGACAAATCTGGATCCGTCATATCTCGACAGGCCATCCCGCGTACAGAACCACATGAATCCACGTGAATCGCGATAAATGTAGTCGACAAAGCCGCTGCCCAGGCCGTTGGCGGATGTGAAGATCGTGACTGGAAGCCGCTTCGCGAATAGAGGCGACGCCAAAAGGGCAAGCCCAATGAGCAACAGCGATATCTTGCGAGCGTAACTCCTCGGGAGGTTCATATGAGGCGATCGTCGTCCCGAGAAATGTAGCGTAAGTTTGATTGGCAGTCCATACCCGAACGGGTAGTGAGATGTGAAACAGAAGGTCGGCAACGCCCATCCCTCATGCGCGTGACAAGACGCAACTCGATGGAATGGTGTCCGATCGCGATTCGGCAACCTCCTAGCCTAAAAGAATGAAGACGCCGGGTTCTTTTGAGCTCCGCACGCGTTTCGCTATCCGAATTCGATGTAGTAGATCAGACGGCAGTCGGAGAGACTCTCTTAATGAGGCCCCGATTGAGGGCGTCCGGTTACATCCGTCCTCTGATTCTGCCAGTCTGGATATCTCAAGTGATCGGGCGGACGAGGCGTTACAATTTCGTTTTGATAAAAATCTTCTCCGGCACCATCCGAAGGAAGAACATTATGGGTCGCCATATAGGACGATAATATATAGTACTTCGTCCTCGGACGTATGCTTGAAATATTGCATCAGCCAAGTCAGATGGCGCAGCTGTAAGCAGCCTGGGGAGCGGCATACCTGCAGTCATTTTCGTTTCGAGGAAACCAGGTTTGACGGTCAGAACGCGGGCGCCTGACCTGGCAAGACGGTGACGCAGGCCTGCTAGAAAGGTAGTTAAGCCGCTTTTTGCAGAGCCATAAATGTAGTTGCTCTTTCTGCCACGCTCACCAGCGACTGACGAAATAGCTATGATCGTACCTTGACCACGTGATTCAAGATCATTCGCCGCGATCGAGAGGATCGATACAGCTCCAACGAAATTAGAAGTGATGATCTCAGACGCATCCCTCCAAGAATGTTCCGCAGTCTCTTGATTTCCGAGTAACCCGATCGTGTAAACAACCACGTCTGGACGTCTCAGAAGTGAAGTATAAAAAACATGGTGAGATTCCATCTCGAGCGCGTCGAATTTGGTCGCGAATGCCGAGACGCCGTATCGGATCTCCAGATCCGAAACCAATGTTTGCAACTCCTCTGGGCGTCGTCCTGCAAGCGTCACGTCAAAGCCGTCCTTGGCGAAACGATGTGCGATCGCGCCGCCAATATCAGAATGCCCGCCGAGGACTAGTAAGCACTTATTCATCTTTAGAATTCTAGGCGTTTGGCCTGAAGGGATCGGAACTGGCCAGAATCTACTCTCCTTTTGTATGTGTTATTGAAAACGGCCGGGGACATCCGAGCGTCCTTAGCGAGATAAATGCGTCCGCCATGTTCCATCACGATCTTATCGAGCGAGTCCAATAGAACGAAGACAAGAGGACTAATCTTAAAATCGATAGCTAGGGTGTAGCCGCTCATGGGGAAGCTCATTACACAATTTGGATCAGCTTTTCCGAGAAGCTTTAGAACGGCGAGTGGCGATCCTTGTCCGGATCGCTGTATGGCTTCTAGAATTTTACGGAGTCCGCGATAACTCTCTTCCTTTGGCAGAACGAACTGGTATTGAAGAAAGCCGCTCCTACCGTAGAGTCGATTCCAATTCCTCAGTTTATCGAGCGGATAGAAGAAACTATCGAAATGAACCAGCTTCTCAGATTTACGAT
>JAQSDP010000075.1 GCA_029945985.1 bacterium
TGCCGGGGTACGGGCGAAGGGCGATATCGCGCTCAGGCAGTTTTCGCGAGAATTCGACGGTGTTGAGTTGGACGAGCTTTTGGTCAGCGAGGACGAGTTCATTGGGGCCGATGCGGAAGTCTCTCAGGAGTTGAAGGATGCGCTGACGATCGCTAAAGCGAACATCGAAAAGTTTCACGCCCTTGCCGAGGAGGATCTTAGAAAGCTCGAAACAACGCCGGGTGTCCATTGTTGGAAACGATCGCTCCCGATAGAGAAGGTTGGTCTGTATATCCCTGCAGGTTCGGCTCCGCTGTTTTCGACAGTTTTGATGCTTGCGATTCCCGCGAAGCTTGCAGGTTGCCGTGAGATCGTGATGTGCTCGCCGCCAGATAAGAATGGCAAGGTAAACGCTGCCACTCTGTACGCGGCCCGACTCTGCGGTGTGACCAAAGTTTTCAAGATCGGCGGAGCTCAGGCCGTCGCCGCGATGGCCTTCGGGACGGGATCCTTGCCGCGCGTTCACAAGATCTTCGGGCCCGGGAACCAATATGTAACAGAGGCCAAACTCCAAGTAATGAGGGATGGAATTGCGATCGATATGCCGGCTGGCCCATCCGAGGTCGCGGTACTCGCGGACGAATCCTGCATTCCCGCCTTTGTCGCTGCTGATTTGCTATCACAAGCGGAACATGGGCCGGATAGCCAGGTTGTTCTTGTAACGACATCGCAAGACGTCATCGACGAGGTGCTCGAGGAAGTCGCTCGTCAGGTCGAGGCTCTTCCGCGGCAAGACACGGCAAAGGCAGCACTGAATAACTCGAAAGCCATCCTCGTGCGTACTGTCGATGAAGGAGTTGATCTGTTAAATGAATATGCTGCGGAGCATCTAATTCTCGCCGTGAGCGACGCTGAGACGATCGCAGAATCGATCAAAAATGCCGGATCGATCTTCATCGGAAACTACTCGTGCGAAAGTGCAGGCGACTATGCATCGGGAACGAACCATACTCTGCCTACCAATGGTGCTGCGCGGGCGTTTAGCGGCGTTTCAACGGCCAGTTTTATGAAGACGGTGACCTATCAACAGATCAGCGAAGACGGCATCCGTAATCTCGGTCCGGTTATTGAAACGATGGCCGCGGCGGAAGGACTCGAGGCACACAGGATCGCCGTGGCGGTTCGACGGGAGTACTTGGGATGAGTTTTGATCTCGAGAGCTTGATACGGGAGAACATTCGCCGTTTGAAGCCTTACTCGTCCGCCCGATCGGAGTTTGCGGGTGAGGCGGAGGTATTTCTTGACGCAAACGAGAACGCCTTCGGCTCGCCTGCGGGTGTCGGATACAACCGATATCCCGATCCGCTTCAGAAAGAGTTGAAGGGGCGGGTTGCGGAACTTTGTGGTGTTGATCCATCGCAGATCTTCGTTGGGAATGGAAGCGATGAGGCGATCGATCTTTTGTTTCGCATTTTCTGTGAGCCCGGCCGAGATGATTGCATCGTTTGCCCCCCGACCTACGGGATGTATTGTGTTTCGGCCGACATCAACGATGTTGTGGTGAGCGAATTTCCTCTAAGTTCCGAGTTTCAGCTCGATGTGCCGGCTATCCTTTCTGGGGTCACGCCGGCCACAAAGCTCATCTTCATCTGTTCGCCGAATAACCCGACCGGCAATCTGATGGAACGACGCGATGTGATAAGTATGGCGGAAAAGTTCAGAGGGATCGTCGTCATTGACGAAGCATACATCCATTTCGCAGCGTCGGAATCTTTCATCACCGAATTGACACAGCTTCCAAACGTCGTCGTACTTCAGACATTCTCGAAAGCATGGGGAATGGCGGGATTGAGAGTAGGATTGGCGTTCGCATCGGCTGAGATTATAGCACTCATGAACCGCGTTAAGCCTCCGTACAACGTCAGTGCTATCGCCCAGCGAGCGGTGCTCGAGGCGATTGAAAGGCGAGGAGAGATTCAGAGGTGGATCAGCGAGACGATCAATGAGCGGAACCGTCTCATAGCGGCACTTAAGCGATTCGATTTCGTTGAAACGATATATCCGAGCGACGCAAACTTCGTTCTAGTTCGAGTGTCGGATGCGCATGCGCTATATCGCTATCTTGTCATGGAAAAGATCGTAGTTCGAGACCGGAGCAACGTTGAGCATTGTGAAGGCTGCGTGCGAATTACGATCGGGACCGTAGAGGAAAACAACCGGTTGATCTCTGCGCTGGAAAGATTTATCCAAGGTAGAGACATTTAGTACTTAAGATTTTGAGACTTATGAAGAAAGCATTGTTTATTGACCGGGACGGCACGATCATTCAGGAGCCGGACGATTTTCAGGTGGACGTCATCGAGAAGCTGAGATTCCTGCCCTGCGCGATCACAAATCTGGCAAAGATCGCTCGCGAGACCGACTTCATACTAGTTATGGTCACGAACCAGGATGGAATGGGCACCGAGCGTTTTCCCGAGTCCGCTTTCTATCCGGCACAGAACTTCGTTCTTCAGACCCTCGCCGATGAAGGAGTCGAGTTTGAGGATGTATTTGTCGACACCACGTTTCCTCACGAGAACGCTCCGACCCGAAAGCCCGCTACTGGGATGCTCGGCAAGTATCTGACCGGCGATTTCGACCTTGCCAACTCGTACGTAATCGGTGACCGGCCAACCGACGTTCAGCTCGCTCGCAACCTTGGAGCAAAGGCGATCTACATCCGCAACGAAAATTTTCCACTGGATGGTGACGATGCCTTCGCTGTCGACACGTGGGATGAGATCTACGATCTCCTTCGACGCCCGCCGCGTGTCGCGACTCACCGCCGTACAACGAAGGAGACGGATATTGAGGTCAAATTGAATCTTGACGGTTCCGGCAAAGCGGATATCTCGACCGGCATTTCGTTCTTCGACCACATGGTCGAACAGATCGCTCGGCATGGGACGATCGACTTGAAGATCGAAGCGAAAGGTGACTTGCACATTGACGAACACCATACGATCGAAGACGTTGCGATCACACTCGGTGAAGCATTCTCTATAGCGCTCGCGGACAAACGAGGTATGGAGCGATACGGATTTTGTCTGCCGATGGACGACTGTCTCGCTCAGGTTGCCATCGATTTCGGCGGGCGTAACTGGATCGTTTGGGATGCCGAGTTCAAGCGTGAAATGATCGGTGAAATGCCGACGGAGATGTTCTTCCATTTCTTCAAATCGTTTTCGGACAAGGCTCTATGCAATCTCAACATCAAGGCCGAAGGTACGATCGAGCACCATAAGATCGAGGCGATCTTCAAGGCCTTTGCTAAGTCGATCAAGATGGCGGTGCGGCGTGACGGCGATTCGCTGCCGAGCACGAAAGGTGTTCTGTGAAAGTTGCCATCGTGAAATACAACGCGGGCAATACCGCGTCCGTCGCGAACGCACTCGCACGTGTGGGTGTAGAACCGCTGATAACAGATGATGCGGAGTTGTTGCGATCCGCCGACAAAGTGATCTTCCCGGGGGTTGGCGAAGCGTCGACCGCGATGGCTTACCTGCGCGAACGGAGACTGGATGAAGCAATCGCTTCGTTAAGACAACCTGTGCTTGGTGTTTGTCTTGGGATGCAGCTGTTGTGCTCGTCGTCAGAGGAGAACGAAACAGAATGCCTCGGCTTGCTGCCTTACGAGGTACGGCGATTTCCGGGAGTCGGCCTGAAGGTTCCGCACATGGGCTGGAACCAGGTAACGGATCTTCGCGGACCGCTCTTCGACGGTTTCGCCGACGGTGAGTTCGTCTATTTCGTTCACAGCTACTTCGTCGAGGTGGGAGATCATACGACGGCCTTATGTAGATACGGCGAGCGGTTCGCTGCTGCTTTGTCTTACGGGAATTTTCACGCGGTTCAGTTCCATACTGAGAAGTCCGGTAAGGTCGGTGAGCGGATCTTGGAGAACTTTCTGAACCTATGATCGAGATCATCCCAGCGATCGATATCATCGACGGCAAATGCGTACGTCTCACCCACGGCGATTTTGCTCAGAAGACCGTCTATGCGGACGACTCATTGGAGGTTGCGAAACGGTTTGAGGGTCTTGGCCTTCGTCGGCTTCACATGGTCGATCTCGATGGTGCAAAGAGCGGAAAGCCGTCAAACCTGGCGGTGCTTGAGCGGGTCGCGTCGGCTACTGATCTGGTCGTCGATTTCGGCGGTGGAATCAAAACCGACGACGATCTTACGGCTGTTTTTGAAGCCGGGGCCGCAACCGCAAATATAGGCAGTGTGGCTATCCGCGAGCCTGAAAGATTTTTCGAGTGGCTTGCGCGATTCGGCGGAGATCGGATACTGCTCGGGGCCGATGCGAAGAATGGAAAGGTCGCCATCGACGGCTGGGCGACCGAAACTCAGGTCGACATTATTAAGATGCTGAGCGAGCGCGTTGCCCGAGGAGTAAGGCAAGCCTTCGTGACAGACATAGGCAGCGATGGTGCAATGGCCGGGCCCGCGATCAGACTATATCAAACTATTATGGCGGCAGTTCCGGAACTCGATCTGATCGCCAGTGGGGGCGTTAGTTCGATCGCTGATGTAGAGAAATTGGAGGATATTGGATGTTCCGCGGTGATAGTCGGAAAGGCGATCTACGAAGGAAGAATCACTGATGAGGAGCTGAAACGATATGCTCGCTAAACGTATCATTCCTTGCCTTGACGTTAAGGACGGGCGAACTGTAAAGGGTACGAATTTTATTGGGCTGCGGGATGCTGGCGACCCGGTCGAACTGGCGGAAAAGTATTCCGCGGAGGGAGCGGACGAGCTCGTGTTTCTCGATATTTCCGCTACCAACGAGGGCCGCAAAACATTTACTTCGCTCGTTAGTGACATCGCTCGCCGCATTAATGTCCCGTTCACGGTTGGTGGCGGAATCTCGACTCCTGACGATATTGGACGTTTGCTGGGCGCCGGAGCAGACAAGGCTTCGATCAACACGGCGGCCGTCCGCGATCCTTCGTTGATCGAATCGGCTGCTAGAAATTTCGGTTCACAATGCATTGTTCTTGCCGTCGATGCGAAACTGACTGACGATGGCTGGCGCGTTTTTCTGAACGGTGGCCGAATGGCGACTGATCTCGATGCGATCGAATGGATGCGACGCGGCGTTGAACTGGGTGCCGGGGAGATCCTCCTGACCTCGATGAATGCCGACGGCACCAAGGATGGCTTTGAGATCGAGCTGACGAGGTCGATATCGGAGTCAGTTACTGTGCCGGTGATCGCGTCGGGTGGAGCCGGAAGCCGTGACGACTTCGCCGAGGTCTTCGTCAGAGGTAAAGCTGACGCCGCGCTCGCCGCGAGCGTATTTCATTACGGTGAGATCCAGATTCCCGAGCTGAAACGGTTCCTTCAAATGCGAGGGATCGAGGTGCGTTTATGAATATCGACTTTGCGAAGTATGCAGACGGCTTAGTTCCTGCGATAGTGCAGGACGCCGCGACCGGCGACGTTCTGATGTTGGCATTCATGGACGCGGCGGCGCTCGAGCAAACCGATGCCAGCGGGCGGGTCACGTTCTTTTCACGCTCGAAGCAGAGGCTTTGGACCAAGGGTGAGACGAGCGGGAATTTCCTCGAAGTAGTTTCGATCAGGCCGGATTGCGATAACGATACCCTGCTGATCAAGGCTCACCCGAGTGGGCCGGTGTGTCATACCGGTGCGGAAACTTGCTTCGGAGAGCGCGAGGCATCCATCACCTTTCTTGCGGAGCTGGAATCGATTATCGCGAGCCGACGATCTCAGCCAGTCGACGGCTCTTATGTAGCCAAGCTGTTCTCGAAGGGCATTAACAAAATCGCCCAGAAGGTCGGAGAAGAAGCGGTCGAGACGGTTATCGCGGCCAAGGACGATGACATAGACGCATTCAAGAACGAAGCGGCCGATCTATTGTTTCACTATCTTATCTTGCTGCAGGAAAAAGGACTCCGCCTCGCCGAGGTCGCCGAGGTGCTTGAGGCACGCCAGCGGTGATGATCATTTTACTACACCCCGCTTTGAGGATTCGATGAACTTGACGAGTATGTCGACCTCGGGGCAATCGGAAATCTCCGCTTTGATGCGTTCGACGGCTTGGCTGGTGTTCAGCCTTGCGGTCAGAAGCAGACGGTAGGCGTGATGGAGCTTTTCGATCGTTTCCTTTGAATAGCCCCGACGCTTCAACCCCACCTTGTTTAAGCCGTAACACTTTGCGTGATTACCCTGAATAATGGCGTAGGGCGGAGCGTCTTTGACGACAACTGAATAGCCGCCGACGAAGGCTTCGAGGCCGACGCGGCAGAATTGGTGAATGCCGGAATAGGCTCCGACGTTGGCACGATCGGCGATCTCGACGTGGCCGGCGAGCGTGGCCGCGTTTGCCATGATGACGCTGCTGCCGATCTGACAGTCGTGGGCAACGTGTGCCTGGGCCATGAACAGATTGTCGTCACCGATCTTCGTCAGTCCGCCGCCTCCAGTTGTCCCGCGATGGATGGTAACGAATTCGCGGATGTGGTTGCGTTTGCCGATCTCCGTTGACGTCGGTTCGCCTGCATACTTCAGATCCTGCGGGGCGAGGCCGATAGATGCGAACGGGAAGACGTGTGTCCCGTCGCCGATCGTCGTGCGTCCATCGACTACTACGTGCGAATCGAGACTAACGCCGCGGCCGAGCGTCACTTCAGCACCGACCGTGCAGAAAGGACCGATGTTACAGTCTTCACCAAGACGTGCGTCCGGCGAGACGATCGCGGTTTCGTGTATGAACGTTGACATCGGCTTAATCTTTCGGTCGGTCGGCGATGACGCTCATGATCACGCATTCGCACGCTATGTTTCCGTCAACGCGGGCGTAGCCTTGCATTTTTTGGATCTTACTGCCGATCCTGAGTGCTATAACTTCGAGTTCGAGCGTATCTCCGGGAACGACCGGACGACGAAACTTAGCACCTTCGATGCCGCTGAAAAACGGGATCTTCGAATCGCGATCTTCAAACTCGCGAAGCGCAAGGATGGCTCCTACCTGGGCGAGAGCCTCGATCTGCAGGACGCCGGGCATCACAGGAGTTCCTGGAAAATGTCCCTGGAAGAACTGCTCGTTTGCGGTGACCTGTTTGATACCGACAATGCGAACCTTCGGCTCGAGTTCGATGATCTTGTCGACGAGGAGGAAAGGGTAACGGTGGGGCAATATCGTTTGTATCGCCCTGGAATCGTAAATGGCCATCTCTAG
>JAQSDP010000076.1 GCA_029945985.1 bacterium
CGTCATTCTCGAACTTGATCTGAACACGTTCGAATACAAGCCGCAGGTGAAAACGAAGTTCGCTTCACTGGATGCGGCAAAGGCGATCGAGGACAAAGCGAAGCGCGTAAAGGCTCTCGTTTGGGGCGATGACCGTGTTGGCGAATTCCTTTGGAAGACAACCTCGCGCGTATCGCGTTATGCCGCGAACCGCATTCCTGAGATCGCAGATACGATCGTCGAGATCGACAACGCGATCAAATGGGGGTTTGGCTGGGAGATCGGCGTGTTCGAGGCGTGGGACGCGATCGGCGTGGCGGAATCGGTCGAGCGGATGCGCAAAGAAGGCCAGGCGGTTCCCGCGAGTGTCGAGAAGATGCTGGCGTCTGGCGCGACGAGTTTCTATAAGAACGAGAGCGGCAACTATTTCTATTACGATCTCGTTGGCGGCGAATACAAGCCGATGCCGGAGCGCCCGGGCGTGACGGTGCTGAAGTCGGTGAAAGAGCGGACGGGCGTGATCAAGACCAATCCGGGCGCGTCGCTCATCGACCTCGGCGACGGTGTCGCGTGTCTCGAGTTTCATTCGAAGATGAACTCGATCGGCGGCGACACGATACAAATGATGAACGCCGCTCTCGATGAAGTTGAGAAGAACTTCGTCGGACTGGTCGTCGGAAATCAGGGTGGTAATTTCTCAGCGGGAGCCAACATTATGATGCTCCTGCTGGCGGCGCAGGAGGAGGAATGGGATGACATCAACATGATCGTCGCGGGCCTGCAGCGATCGGTCATGCGACTGAGATATTCGCCGAAACCTGTCGTAACGGCTCCTTACGGCCTGACGCTCGGCGGCGGATGCGAGATTGCCATTCACGGTAATCGCGCTCGGGCGGCGGCGGAAACATACATCGGTTTGGTCGAGGTCGGCGTCGGTGTGATACCGGCAGGCGGCGGTACTAAGGAAATGACGTTGCGAGCGATGGACGCGGCTCAGAAGGCTCCGGAGGCCGATCCGCTCACGTTTTTGAAGAAGACGTTCGAGATGATCGGCATGGGCAAGGTCGCCACATCGGCTCAGGAAGCGAAGTCGTGGGGATTCTTCCGCGATGTCGATTCAGTCTCGATGAACGGTGATCGCCTTATCGCGGATGCTAAACAGGAAGTGCTGAATCTTGCGGCGAGCGGATTCGTCGCCCCGGTGCCCCGCGAAGACATCTTTGTGATGGGCGAGGCCGGCTCGGCGGCGATGAAACTCGCGCTCCATATGATGAAGCAGGGCGGTTTCATCTCCGAACACGACGAGCTGATCGGACGAAAACTCGCTCACATTATGAGCGGCGGTGCGATCAATCATTCGGCCTTCGTCAGCGAGCAGTATCTGCTCGATCTCGAACGCGAGGCTTTCGTTTCACTCTGCGGCGAACGGAAGACGCAGGATCGAATCGCGGCGATGCTGAAGACGGGCAAACCGCTGCGCAACTAATATTGAACGTGCAAGGGGAGTTTTTCGCGTTAGTTACGGGAGAAACACTATGGACGAACGGATCACATCGATAATTTCGGATATGAACGCGGTGGCTGCGGACGCCAAGGCGGCGTTCGGAGGCCTTTCCAACGAGCAGCTCAACTGGAAGCCCGGCGAGAAAAGCTGGAGCATCGCTCAATGTCTCGACCACATCATCAAAACCAACCAGGAGTTCTACCCTGAGTTTGCGAAGCTTGCGTCAGGCACGAGGAAAAACAACTTCTGGGAGAACATCTCGCCGTTTACCGGCTGGGGCGGGCGGTTTTTGATCAACGCGGTTATGGAGGATTCGAAGAAGGCGAAAGCTCCGTCAAAATCGATCGTTCCGCCAAGCGATATCGAACCTGGGATCGTCGATAGGTTCGCTGAACACATCGCCGAGGTAAATAACAAGATCGAATCCGTTGCCGAGACCGACCGGAGGAAGACCGTTGTTACGTCTCCTTTTTTGGTGATCTGGACCTACACGCTCGATGACGCGTATACGGTGCTCGTCGAACATTCGAATCGGCACCTCCGCCAAGCCAAGAGAGTGTTGGAGGCGGAAGGTTTTCCCGCTTCGTCGGATTCAGCGAATGCCTGAGAATTTCAAACGCTCCACATTTCGAAAAGGGCAGTAAATGAACTATTCAGATCGCGCGTTCATATTCGACATGGACGGAACGCTCGTCGACAACATGCGGTTCCACAACGAGGCGTGGCGAACGCTGATCGAAGAGAACGGATTCGAGTTTGACGAGCACAAATTCCTGGTCGAGACTGCGGGCCAAACGAATCGAGAGATCATCCCGAGCGTTTTCGGCGCAGTATCAAATGAGCGCGTGAGCGAACTAGCACTTCGCAAGGAAGAGCTTTACCGCGAGGCTTATCTTCCCCATAGGAAGCCGGTAGCGGGGTTGGTGGAGTTTCTTGACGCGGCCCGCGATCTGGAGATAAGAATGGCTGTATCGACGGCCGCCTCGCCCGCGAACATGGCGTTCATTCTGGATGGCCTAGAGCTGCGAAAATATTTCGGCGCGATCACGACTGCGGCGGATGTGAAGCACGGCAAACCAGACCCTGAAATATTTCTCATCTCCGCTGCGAATGTCGGAGTTGAGTCGCGGAATTCGATGGTGTTCGAGGATGCATTGTTCGGGTTCGAAGCGGCTAAGCGTGCGGGCATGCAGTCGATAGGGTTGACGACGGTCAATTCGGCGGAGGATATCTTGCGCACCGGCACCGTTGTCGAGGTTCATTCCGACTATACGTCGATTAAGCCCGAGAAACTGATCGCCAAGTATCTACCATTGTAAGGAGGTGCTATATGAGGATTAGGATCACGTTGGTTTTCGCGTTGTTTCTGCTTATTTCAAGCTGCGCCGTCAACGGCGAACCGGTCGAGTTTGCCAAGGCTTGCGACCTCGCAAACGACGGCAAGACGCTGCGGGTGACGGGGGTATTGATGCCGCGAAAGAGCGTCTTCTGCTCTAATCGGGGCGGCCGGATGGAATGCCCTTTCGACTTTCAAGAATCGTTGGCGGCACAGAGTAAGATGACGGCCGACATCGAAGTCGGCAGCGGCGCGAACACGATGGACGAGGTCCCGAAAGGATTTAAGAAGGAAGATCTGAAGGTTCGGGACAACAACGGTAACCTCATCGTACTTGAGAATGAAACCGTTAAAGCCACGGGCAAGATGATGATCGCCCCCGCCGCCGCGGGTAGTCAGGGTGTCTGTCTGATGCAGGTATACAAGCTCGAAAAGTAATGGATCGCGTGTCTGATCTGTCTTCGCTTCGGAACCTGGGCCCGCGAACGGAGATGTGGCTCAACGGCATCGGCATATTCACACAAGCCGATCTTGAGCGGATCGGTTCGGTAAATATACATCGCATCCTTAAGGAGAATGGCTATCCGGTGAGTTTGAATTTGGTATGGGCAATAGAAGGTGCTCGAGCTGATCTTGACTGGCGGGAACTTTCGGAGGACTTGAAAGCCGACCTTCGGCGTCAGATCATCGTCCGGTAGACAATTCAAGTTATGAAGCGTTGCGGCTGGGCGAGAAATGACCTCGCGATCCATTATCACGATACCGAATGGGGCGTGCCGCTGCATGACGACCGCGGGCTTTTCGAGTTTTTGATACTCGAAGGCGCCCAAGCAGGTTTGAGCTGGGACACGATCCTCGCTAAGCGTGAGAATTATCGAAAGGCGTTCGATAATTTCGATGCGGCGAAGGTCGCGAGATATTCTGAGGCAAAATGCGCGAAGCTCCTTGAGAATCCGGGGATCATCCGCAACCGGCTGAAGGTCGCATCGGCCATCGGGAATGCAAAGGCTTTTCTAAACGTGCAGAAGGAATTCGGGTCGTTCGACGCTTACATATGGTCATTCGTGGGCGGCAAGCCGATCGACGGAAAGCGGAAGGAGATGGGTGACATTCCGGCAAAGACTGAGATCAGCGACACGCTTTCAAAAGAACTCAAGAAACGGGGATTTAACTTCGTAGGTTCGACGATAATGTACGCCTTCATGCAGGCGACCGGCATGGCGAACGATCACGCCGCGTCGTGTTTCAGGTATAGGGAATGTCGAGCGATTTCCCAATAACTCAGGCGGTACGTTTCCTTCGGGAGAAGAAAGTCGACTTCGTACCGCGGCTTTATGATTACGTAGAGAAAGGCGGCACGCGGGAATCGGCAAAGCAGTTAGGTGTCGATGAGCACGCGGTGGTGAAGACGATCGTCTTTGAAACGAATGAGAAGAAGCCGCTGATCGTACTGATGCACGGCGATCAGGAAGTTTCGACGAAGAATCTCGCGCGATTTTTGAATGTGAAGTCGGTCGAGCCCGCAACGCCCGACAAGGCTTCGAAATGGACGGGTTATATTTTCGGCGGGACATCGCCATTCGGTACACGGACGAAGATGCCGGTGTATGTGGAAAAGACAATCTTTGAGCTCGACAAGATCTACCTCAACGGCGGCAAACGCGGGTTTCTGCTCGAGATCGACCCGGCGGTGATAAGAACGGCTCTCGATATGGCAGAGGTTTCGGTGGGTATTTAGATGGCTGACTGG
The DNA here is from genome assembly GCA_029945985.1 of bacterium. Classification (GTDB taxonomy): domain Bacteria; phylum Acidobacteriota; class Blastocatellia; order Pyrinomonadales; family Pyrinomonadaceae; genus OLB17. Next base: position 4,570 of record JAQSDP010000076.1, read on the forward strand.
CGTGAATTGATGCAGGCGGGGGAGTTCGTTAAGGCCGAGGAAGCGATGCTCGCTGAGACCGAGGGCAGGGACGGCTACGGCCCCGATGCCGAGACCCGCGGCTGGTTTTACGAATCGTGGGGCGATGCGATCGCTTCCAGTCCTGAGGCAGAGCGAAAGTATATGGACGCCTACAACAACTTCGCGATCTTTGCTTCATGGTCGACAAGCGGCGGCGAAGGAACGGCGAGAATGATGGACGTGAATCGAGCTCTAAAGAAAGCGGAAGATTGCCGATCGAAGGCTTAGTGACAAAATATGAAACGAATTATTGCGGTTGCCATCGTTGCTTTGATTTGCGGGGCGTCGGCCATGGCTCAGTTAACGGCCATCCGAGCCGGCCGCGTCGTCGATCCGGAAACCGGCAATGTCTTGACGAATCAGGTAATTCTGGTCGAGGGGCAAGACATTAAGGCCGTCGGAGCGAACGTTGCGATTCCGGCTGGGGCGACCGTGATCGACCTATCGAAAAGAGACGATCATTCCCGGGATGATGGATGCTCACTCGCATCTGTGCATGAACACGCAGCACAAACGCGACGGCGGCAGCTATTACTTCACGACCCTGCTCGATTCGAATGCGAAGCGGGCCATCCAGGGAGCGGTCAACGCGAAGTCCATGCTTGAGTATGGCTTTACGAGCGTTCGCGACGTCGGCAACGAAGGGAACTATGCGTGCGTCGAGGTTCGCAGGATGATCCAGAGCGGCGAGATCGACGGCCCGACGTTCATCACGGCGGGACGCATCATCGCCCCGTACGGCGGGCAATTTGCCCTCCAGCCGGACAAACAGAACCTCGCCGAGCCGGAATACTTCTTTGCAGACACCCGCGACGAGATCAAGAAGGCCATCCGCCAGAATCTTCACTACGGAGCGACCGTGATCAAGCTCGTTATCGACGATCAGCGGTACATCTATTCGGTCGACGACATCAAATTTGCGATCGAGGAAGCTCATGCTGTCGGCGTAAAGCTTGCGGCTCACGCCTGGACCGCGGCAGGTGCGTTGAACGCCGCGAAAGCGGGAGTCGATTCGATCGAACATGCCGTCGCCATCACCGACGAAGCCCTCGCGATCGCTAAGAAGAACAACGTCTCGATCACGCCGATCCCGTTCACCGAGCGTGACGCCGTATTGAGCGGCAACCCCGGCGGGAACAAGGAAGCTAACGAGCAGATGTTCATCGATCCCGTTCGACGAGCCCATAAGGCCGGCGTGACGATGGTCTGGGGGCCGGATGTGATCTACAACACGCAAGAATTTCCGCGTGGCAAGGTCTCCATCGACACGGTCGACGAATGGAAAATGACCGGCATCCCAAACCTTATCATCCTGCAGGCATTGACCACGAACGCCGCGAAGCTCCTCGGCATCGAAAAGACAAGAGGCTGGATCAAACCCGGCTTCCGCGCCGACATCGTCGCCGTCCGCGACAACCCGCTGGAGAAGATCGAGACAGTCAAGGATGTCGTTTTCGTGATGAGGAATGGGAAGGTTTATAAGAGGCAGTAACTGGCGATGTACACAGTTGATCGAAAGGACGAGGTGGTCGAGTTGAACGGACTTCCGCAATCGTCGGTTGGCTCTCCGACACCTGCCCTTTTGAGTCGTGAGGGCAGAACGATCCTTGCATACTATCTGGAGGATTTTCGGGAGCACGAGGATGGAGCAGGCGGAACGACAACGGACTATCCCCCGGAAACACTTGCGATTGTCGACTTCAATCGGTGCTATGCCGTTATGTTCGGTCCGCCGAACGACGAGGCTTTCGCGGGACATCCTCTCGCGAAACGCGGTTTGACGCCATATGGCACGTATGAGGTTAAGAATTCATCGTGGATTCGACAGTTGGAGCGAATGAATTCTGTTCACTACCTCCATGACCCGGAGCGGTTTTGGAAAAGAAGACATCTGATCTTTTCGTTTCACGATTCAGTCTTCGAGTGTATTGCCGACGGTTTTGAGATAGAGACGAGTTTTGGATCGATGGAAAGCATCGTGCCGAGAATGGCGGAGAAGTTGTGGCAAAGGTAGGTTCATTATGAAAGAAGCAGTTATCGTATCGGCCGTGCGTACGGCTGTGGGAAAGGCGCCGAAGGGCACGTTGAAGAACACGCGTTCGGATGAGATGGGAGCGGTCGCGATCAAGGAAGCGGTCGCGAGGGCGGGCGTGGATGCGTCGCTGATCGATGACGTGATCATGGGCTGTGCGTTTCCCGAGGCTTCGCAGGGGATGAACATCGCCCGGACCTCGGCGATCCTCGCGGGTTTGCCCGTCGAGACGAGCGCGATGACGGTGAATCGCTATTGTTCGTCGGGCCTGCAGACGATCGCACAGGCGGCGGAGCGGATCCAGGTCGGAGGAGCGGACGCCATCGCTGCGGGCGGGCTCGAATCGATGACGGCGATCCCGATGGGCGGCAATTCGTTCCGTCCGAACCCCGGTCTTGCGGACACGTACCCCGACTACTACCTGAATATGGGCCTGACCGCCGAAAACCTCGCGAAAAAATACGAGATCACCCGCGAGCAGGCGGACGAATTCTCGATGCAGTCGCACCAAAAAGCCGCAGCCGCGATTGCCGCC
>JAQSDP010000077.1 GCA_029945985.1 bacterium
AGTCGCTATCATCCGGCGGCGTGATGCACGAAGGCCGTGTGTCGCTGCTGCTTGGTCTGAAGGGGATGCCTGCCCTTGCCGAAGACCTCGACGTCGTCCGCGACATTCTCATCGCAAAGGAAACGGGCGCTCACATCCACATCGCACACGTGTCCACTAAAGGTGCGGTTGAGGCCGTCCGGCGCGCGAAGAACGAAGGGATCAACGTCACGTGCGAGGTCACGCCGCATCACTTTACCCTGACTGATCGTGCGGTCGAAGACCTGGAACACGGACGTCCACCTCCGCAAAACGGAGCGGCGGAGAAGGATGTCCGCGTTCCGTATGACACCAATACCAAGATGGCTCCGCCGCTTCGGTCCGAAGATCATCTCGAAGCCATTATTGAAGGCATCAAGGATGGAACGATCGACGCGATCGCGACCGATCATGCACCGCATCATGCCGACGAGAAAGCCCTTGAATATGACCGGGCTCCGTTCGGGATTACGGGCCTTGAAACGGGGGTCGGCCTTGCCTTTAATGAGCTTGTTCACAAGGGCGTTATCGGGCTCGAACGCCTTGTAGAGATGTGTTCGGCCAACCCGGCTCGCATCTTCCGTCTTGCAGGCCGCGGCACGCTCAAGCCCGGTTCCATCGCCGACGTCACCATCATAGATCCGCAGAGGACATGGACCTATCGCGGAGCCGATTCCCGCTCCAAATCCCGCAATTCCCCGTTTGACGGCTGGCAGTTTACCGGCCGTGCCGTAGCAACAATAGTCGGCGGAAAGGTAGTTTATCGAGCTGACCGAGTTAGCTGAGATGTGCGGCATTCTCCGGCCATGCCGTTCCTCCCTTATCCCTCGCCGATCACGCTGAGATAGCCTCACGCGGCTGAGCCAGGCAAAAGCGTTGCAGACCAACTTGTACGCCCTGCACCGCGCTTTTTGATCTCGAGAACCACAGATCTCGTTCCTGCATCGCGCATTCGTTGCTGACGCCCTGAATTTTCGGGCAATACGCCGGACCTAGGTGTTTTCTTTTCGTGAACTTTCGTGTTGGTTCGTGGTTATGGCTTTCCAACCACTAAACCACGAAAGCACACGAAACAACACGAACTTCTTGACTCCGCATTTCACTATTTCCCGTTCACATTTTTCTCTTGACACATTGTCTCGTCTATCGTATTCTTACGGTCGTTGTGTATGGAGACACATTTGTAAATTATGATGACTGGAGATTGGCAGGCGTTTGACGGAGTTGCGGCGAGGTACCGGCGGACGAAGATGCACGTTACGCTCGCGGCGAGCAAGGATTTTTATTTGAACCGGATCGCTCTGGAAGCTCTGGGCGAACCAGAATCTGTCAGGTATTTTTTTGATGTCGGGCGAAGTTGGATCGGGATCAAGAAAGAATCGCCCGATTGCGAACAGGCGTTCCCCGTCCGGAAGAAGGCGAACGGGCAGGGCGGCGGGCTCGTTCGGGCTGGCCATTTCTGCAACCGCTATGGCCTGCTGCTCGAAAATTCGATCAGCTTTCAAGACATCCGCGTCGATGCCGACGGCATGCTCATCCTCGACCTAAAAACCGCCCGCCGCGTTCGACGATAGGATCTTTAGCCACGAATTAGCACGAACAGACACGAATTTTTTCCGAAGTTCATATCACGAATTCGTGCAATTGGTGAAATTCGTGGCTATTTTATTACATCGCGTCCGTCGAGAATCCTGGCTTGTGCATTTGTGGGCGCGATTCAGAAACGAACCTTGATCCCTCCATTGAAAACGCGGCCTTCGAGAGGGGCGTAGACTTCTGCGAATGTCGGAACGGAGAACGGCGGGAGGACGACGGGGGTGAATTTGCCTTGGCGGACGTCGGTGATGTTCTCGGCGTTTATGAAGAGGCTGATATTGCCGAACGTCTTTTCGCCAAAGATGCCCACGAGCGTATACGAACGCGTTTGCGAACGATCATCCAGCGTTTGGCTGCCGGTATGGTGGGCTTCCAGGCCGGCCTTGAAGTTTTCGTGTTTCTCGAGGACGACAGAGGAGTTGACCTTATGTCGCGGGGTGAGCGGGAGTACCCGATCGCCGGGAAGATATCCCGCCTTGGCGTCTGTAAAGGTGTAGCCGACAAATACCTTGACGATGTCGTATCCGAGGCGGACGTTAGTCTCGAACCCTTTGCTGATGACCGAGCTATCTGCGTTCGAATAGCGATAAAAGCCGCCGGGAAAAGCGTTGAGCACCAGCGGATCTGTGATCTGCGTGTAGAAGAACATCTGGTTGATTGAGTAGCTGAACTTTTCGCCGATGGTGTCGCGGTAGTTGACGTCGAACGTCCCGCCGCGGCTGCGCTCGGCTTCGAGATCGTCGCCGATCGGCAAGATGCCGCGGAACAGTAATTCTTCGGAATCTTCGGTGAAGATCGTCGGGGTCTTGTATCCAAGGCCGAATCCGACGCGGGTTGAGAGTTTCTCGTTGAATCGATACAAAAGCGAAATACGGGGTAAGGCGAACGTTCCGTAATTCTTCGCATGATCAAGCCTGAACCCGGCTTCGAGCGAAAGTTTGTCAGTGACATCGAACGTATCCTGAACGTAACCGCCGATGGTCGTGTGCGATTCGTCGCGGACGAATGGGGCTGAAATGCTGCTGTCCTCGTTGAAGCGGTTGTGCGACGCACTGAATCCGAAAATAAGCCCATGATTCTTCACCGGAGCAAAATAGGTCACGTCCGTGTAGGAACTGAACTGATCTCCCTTAAAGAGATATCCAGGCGTGTTAATCTCGCGGCCGAAGAATGCAAGACTCTGTTTCGCGGAGAATCTATTACCTCCCTCAAGATCGCGTGTGAAATTAAAGGTCGTGACGTTTCGATATGAATCGTTCGTCTCGAAATATTCGTGAAGCGGGCTCGCATTGCCCTTCAACACTTGGATGTCGCCACCGTTGCGGTTCTGGTACGAGAACGAGTTTCCGATCGCAAGCCGCGTATTGTCGTCGATGTAGAAGACGCCCTTCGGCGACAGTGAAAACGATCGAGTTCGCGGGAGGTCAGTGAAGTCGTCGTCATCTACGTCGTTCGCCTTCTGATAGTTGAACTGACCCAGAAACGTGTGGCCGAACTTTGCGAACTTCCGCGAATTGAACAACGACACGTCAGTGCCAAGAGCAGAAGTCTGATTGAAAAGGAAAGTCGTTACTGGCTCTTCCTCGGGATCTTTGCTGATGAAATTCACGACACCCGCGATCGCACCTTCGCCATAAAACGTACCAGTCGGGCCTTTGATGATCTCAACTTGTCGGAGATCGAGCGGCGGGATCTCCAGCAGGCTTAGACTTCCCGAGAACCCGCCATAAGAAGGAAAGCCGTCTTTGAGAATCTGCGTATAGCGGCCATCCAAGCCCTGAATCCGAACACTCTGCGTAGCGGAGGTCGCCGAGGTTTGTTGGACCTTGATCCCGGTACTTTCATTCAGCACCATAGACACATTAGCCGGCCGCATATTGATCTTTTCATCGATCTCTTCCTCATCGATGGCTTCAACCCGAGTCGGTTCGGCTTCGATCTCACGGCCGGTCCGTGTGGATTCGATCGTAACTTCACCGACCTCATTGTTGAGTTCGAGAAGAACCGTACGCTCCGCCTGATCTGCCAAGGGAAATGTGAATTTGAGCTCGACGGACGTGTAGCCGAGCGATGTGATGGTGACGGTTTGCTCGCCGGCCGGAACATTCGACAGTGAGGCGAGGCCGGCGGCGTCTGTTGAGGTTGAAAGTTTGGTTCCCTGGATGGCAACCGTCGCGTTCGCGATCGGTTCATTTGTGTCGTGGTTCTTTACGACGACTCGAACCGTAATGTCCGACTGCCCTAATGTATTCAAAGCCAAGACTAAAATTATTGCGAAAAATAGAACTCTTCGAAACATTGATCTCTCCATATTTGATCTGAATGTATCGCGCTGCCTGCACGGGCGCAGGCATTCGCAAAGTTGACGTGACCCGCGGCGGCGTTCCGCATCTTCGGGCGCAGTTGTGCAAGGGATCAATGTTTTGGCGGTTGCCAAATGGAATCTAACTGGGCGGCGGATACACTGAACCTGTATCCGCTATCAGACGACGGCGACGGCGTGATCAGGATCTTGGGTTCCAATGCTGATCCATACAGGAAGCAGCCCGCAGGAGCCTGACGGCACGAGCAAGTGCAAAACGGAGAACATCCGTCTTCGCTCCCATTGCAGTCTTCTTCCTCATCTGTTAGGGATACATTTGTTTGGTCGTGCCGCGGTGTCAATGCGGTTGAGCTACCGAGGACGTCCTTACAAGGCTGGCTCAGGAGGAAAAGTATGTGAAAGATAATGGCGATTGCTGGTAGCCGCATTGATCGTGACCAGTCTCGCATCTGGGTCGATAAATGTAAACGCCCTCCGGGCACGCGGGACGCGTGCGGTTCGGTCAGAGAGTCGGTTAGGCGACAAACGCACAAGAACGAGGTTGTGCAATAATGCGTGTTATGAAAATGCTCACCTCGCTCGCTGTCCTGTTCCTTGCATCGATCTCCCTGAATGCTCAGGCGGTGACGAGTGTTTATACTTCGCTTGACGATAAGAAGTGCAAGACGATCGAGATGACGGACGAGGAGGGCGGGTCTTATAAGGGAGTCTGTCCGGGCGTTGCGGGATATAGGCTGCAGTTGATCGAGGGTGATCTGCGGCAGACGGTGACTGTTGTCGATCCAAAGGGTAAGGAGCATCCGCTGGAGTTTTGGAATTTGACGGGGGCTTTTAGCGCTGTAGGCGAGACCGCCGAATGGCGGATGCGCGGGAAAAAGCCGATCGCTCTGATCGTGCGGCTGACCGTCAATGAGCGGGTCGATGACCCTGCCTTTGTCAAAAGCTATCTTGTCGTAGCCAAGATCACGCCAGAGGAGACGTGTGTTACCCATTTTCTTGCTCCCTCACGTTCGCACAATTTGGAAGCCCGCAGGGCGGGGGATAAAGCTGCGTCCCGACCGTGCCTGAAGCCGGCGTCCGAGTAGAGCGGATTCAGTTCCTCATGTTGTTTTCTTATTTCGTGTAGTTCGTGAACAGATCGAGAAGAGTTTATCCACGAAATGCGCGAAGCAGATCAAAAAGAATTTTAAAGAAAGACCATCCCGGATGAGAATTAACCTCAATTTCTCCACCATGTAGGTTTAATCGCCGGGCACTTCGTCCTATACTCTTTTAGTTCAAGTCATCAGGGGAACCTTTTAACGTATGGAATTTCTCTCCGATCCTAATGTGTGGATCGCGTTCGCGACGCTGACCGTGCTCGAACTCGTCCTCGGCATCGACAACGTGATCTTTATCTCGATCCTCGCGGGCAAGCTGCCGCCGGAACAGCGTGCAAGGGCACGTTATATCGGGCTCGCTCTCGCGTTCGTGATGCGTGTGATCCTGCTTCTGTCGCTCTCGTGGGTGATCGGGCTGGTCGAACCGCTGTTTACCGTCTGGGGGCAGTCGGTCTCGGGTAAAGATCTCGTGCTGCTGATCGGCGGGCTGTTCCTGATAGCGAAATCGACGCACGAGATACACAATTCGCTTGAGGGCGAGGAAGGTACGGCGGTCAAGAAAGGTTATTCGAGCTTTGCAGGCGTCATCATCCAGATCGTACTGCTAGACATCGTTTTCTCGCTTGATTCGGTGATCACGGCCGTCGGTATGATCAGCGATCAGTACGGGCCGAACGGCATCTGGATAATGATCACCGCGGTCGTTATATCGATCATTGCGATGATGGCGTTCGCCGGCCCGATCGGCGAGTTCGTCCATCGGCACCCTACCCTGAAAATGCTGGCTCTCTCGTTCCTGCTGCTGATCGGCGTGATGCTCGTTGCGGAGGGTTTCCACCAGAAGATACCGAAAGGCTACATCTACTTTGCCATGGCGTTCTCGGTGCTGGTTGAAGTGCTGAATATGCGGCTTCGTAAGAAGTCGAAGGATCCGGTGGAGCTGAAGAATCCTTACGATGAAGGGTCGGCACCGGAACCGGCCGCCTAAGTTGGGTTTCAAAAGTGAAAAGAGTCGGACTCGTATATGAGCCCGACTCTTTCCTTTCTACCTCGCTGCCGCTACCGGTTTCGCTGTGAAATGCCCATAAGCCTTGCCGGGAACGTGCCGAAATCTTCGATCTCGACCACGTACTGGTTCGACTTCTTATCACGTTTCCAGCGGATCTTCGCGGCCTCAAGGAACGTGCCGTCGCCCTTGCCGGTTGCAGGATCGATCAACAGCTCAAGGTACCCGAACGGATAATCGAGCGACCGATATCCGCCGCGGATCTCCCCGAAGTTGATCCACCGCTCAAAGATCGCACGGATGCGCTTTTTGCCTTCGAACTGGTCGACGCGTACGCCGATCAGGTCGCGGCCGAGCCGACCACCAACCGAAAAGTTACCGAGGTTATTCTTTCGGATGGTGTTCAGCAGATCGTCCTGGCCGCCTTCCTGCAAAATCGCGACCGCCCGATCCACATCGGCGTCAGATGTTGTGCCGTTGATATACAGCGTGAATGTATTGGTGCTCGTACGCGTGTTTCGGCCGCTGCCGTAGCTGAGCACTGTACCCGTATATGTGTCTCGTTGTGCGAGCGCCGAAACAGATGAGCCTCCCATCACAACCGTCGCAAGTATTAAAAATATAAAAGCTTTCATATCGGCTTAGTTCCCTCCCTTACCGTTAATTTAGATGCAAAAATAACAGCATCGGACGCCAGTCAAATTTGTGAAACGTCTGATGCTCCCGTTAACATATCGACAATGGAAGAACGCGAGTTAATGACGAAAACGGACATTCATGCTTTCGGGATCGAGATAGTTTATAAGCAGTTGGAGAAGGACGGCTGGATGGTAGATTCGGCGGACGTCGAGGCGGACCTCGCCTCCGAGCCGCAGCTGATCGCGCGTAAGGACGGGGAGTTTGCGTTCTTTATCGTGCGTACCGACATCCACCCTGGCCGCGGGCGATTTGAGGAAGGAAAGGAAGCCTTCGAGAATCTTGTCCGGCACGCAAAGGACCACGGAGCGACGTGCTATTTTGCGAGTGTGGGTATCGCTAATTCCGAGGGTGATTCGGACGAAGAAATGGCTACGCCGGTAAAGGGCGTAGCCTATCATGTACAGTTTGATGGATT
>JAQSDP010000078.1 GCA_029945985.1 bacterium
CTGCCGGATGACCTCATTCACATCCCACAATTCGAGCCGTGCGTTGGGCAGACGGGCGAATCTTGAAAACTCATCCACCATCGACTTCAGACTCTGAACCTCGCGCAGAATTGTTTCCGTCCCGTCGTTCACTATCCGAGCATTCGCATCCGCAAAACCTCCGACCACTACCGGTTGGGCCGCGAATCGCTTAGCAATACGTTCCGCCGAAAGCTGGATGGGGGTTAGGGGATTCTTGATCTCATGCGCCATCCGCCGAGCGACTTCCTGCCACGCCGACGCCCGCTGTGCCGAGATCAATTCCGACAGATCTTCCATCACTAACACAACCCCTCGGTCTTGCGGCAGAGCGGTTACCGTGATCGCCACCGGCATCGGCTCCGCACCATTAGCCAGCAGCTTGATCTGGTCAGACGAATGCCCGATGCGTTTCGCCCTGGCGATAAGCCGCTCAACCGTTTCCCTATCTCCTTCGCCGATCAGTGTCGTCAAATCAGAACCGGTATAATCGGCCGGCTCGAATCGCAAGATGCCTTTTGCGGATGGATTGATCGTCGTGATCTTCCCCTCCTCGTCCAGCGAGATCACACCCGTCGGCAGCGAGAGCAGGATCGTTTCAATATAACGACGCCGCTCGGTTAACTCGGTTTGGTTCGCTTCCAGTTTCGCGGCCATCTGGTTGAATGAGAAAACCAGTAGAGCCAGTTCATCCTCGGCCGGAACTTCGACCCGGCTTGCGACATCGCCGTGCGCAATTCTCTCTGCTCCTTCGGCAAGAGCCTTGATCGGAACCGTCAAGCCACGAGCGATATAAAATGCTGTCCACGACGATGCGAAGATGAGAAGAAACGTCAGCACTCCGAGCGTAAGAAAACCGATCTGCCTGACCGTAAACTGTTCGCCCTTCAGCCGATCGAGTTCTATCAGAGCATCGTTGAAAAGTTGATTTACGCTCTCCCGCTGTCGAAAATCGACGCCGAGTGCGATTCGTTTTCCACCTGGCATATCGGCGACTGCTATGTCTATGCCGGAACCGTCGCTAAGCACCTCAGCAGACACATCCCCTGACCTCAATGCCTCAAACTCAGACGGCATCTCGCCGGAAAGGTCACTGCCTCCGCTAACGATCGTGGTGCCGCCTCGGTCAAGTATCTCGGCGAAAGCCAATCCGCCGGCGGCGACTATAGAATCAAGTTCTGCCTTGTCCACAGGCCGTGAGCCGAGCGTCATCGCCAATATCTTCGCCGTACTCTGAAGCCGTTCAAATTGATCGGCGTTCGAACGATCTTGGATCTTCTCTGCCTCGCGGACGACGTTCTCGGGTATCTGCGTGAACCATCGGTCCAGCGCTCGATTCATAAAGAGATAGGAGAAAACGCCCATCGCAATGATCGGCAAAATGCTTACGATCGTGAAATAGAAAAAGAGCCGCGACTTGATCTTCGACCCGAGGGCGAGAGCCCGCCGTTCGCGGGCGAGCTTGACGACACTGCGAAGAAAGATGAACCCGAAAATTACAAAGGCCGCCACGTTAAGCGACGAGAGTCCATAAAGTATCAGGGTGTCGCTCGCAGTTTCGATTTGAAAACTCTTCCAGACATTCGACGACTGAAACAATACAAGCAGCAGCCCCAGCCCGAGAACTAGTGCTCCGAGAGCAGCGATCACGATCCTATTTTGCTTGCGAGCGGGCGATGCCATTCGACTGCAAGTTTAACACGCGCAGGCGGCAGATTGCCGTTCGTTCATGGCTCGGCTAAACTCCCCGTAAAACATGAAAGGCACAGATATTCTCTTCGGCTCAGACGGCTATCCCCGATCAGGATGGCGGTTTGCTATCTTCCTGGCGTTGTTCATCATTCTCGGGGCGCTCTTTGGTGCCGTCGCCGTGCTCCTCGCGACACTTATTCTCGGAACGGCGGAACCTGGAAGTGCTTTTTTCCTTACTCTCAATGGAATTGTTTCGACAGCTATCGCGCTATTTGTGGGTTGGCTTTGCGGAAGGTATCTCGAGAAACTTCCATTCGAAGCTCTGGGGGCTTCGTTCAAGAATCGGTGGCTGTTGAATCTTCTGCTCGGCCTGGTCGGTGGTGCTTTAACATTCGCGGTCGGCGCGGGGGTCGGAGTCCTATTCGGCGGCCTTTCGTTCTCGCTTAATTCAGACGCTTCGGCGAACTCGATCGCCTCAACTCTGCTGATCTCATTCCTCGTTTTCGCCGCCGCAGCGGCTTTTGAAGAAGCACTTTTCCGCGGATATATCCTTCAAACCTTCGTTCGCTCAGGCCTCGCTTGGCCGGCGATCATAATTACGTCGCTCGCATTCGGCGCAGTTCATCTCGGCAATCCCAACGCGAACTGGTTCTCATCGCTGAACACCGCTCTCGCCGGCATCTGGTTCGGCGTAGCGTATCTAAAAGCCCGCGATCTCTGGTTCCCGACCGGCCTTCACCTCGCGTGGAACTGGACCCAAGGCTCCATCTTCGGCGTCGAAGTTAGCGGATTAACAGATATCGTAAAGCAGCCGGTCCTGCGAGAAACCGACATCGGCCCGGTATGGCTTACGGGCGGCAATTATGGAATCGAAGGCGGAATCGCGACTACAGTTGCTCTCGTAGTCTCCATGATCGCGATCTTGGTAATTCCATTCGGAAGCGCTGAGGCGGAGAAAGCGTCCTGATTCGGCTTTGTTTCGTGCTTTTCGTGTATTTCGTGGACAAACTCTTTCTAACCTCGAAACACACGAAACAAGAAAAAGAGGAGAACGAAAACTCGGACAAACTACATCGTCTGGATCTTAAATGAGATATCAACCGCCCGGGCGGAGTGCGTCAATCGTCCTACCGAGATCAGATCAACCCCAGCTTCGGCGTAGGATCGAACTCGGTCGAGGTCCATTCCGCCGGAGGCTTCGATGAGCACGGCGGGATTCAGCCCGCGCGACATTTCGACCAGCTTGGCGGCTTCGTCGGGAGTTTGGTTGTCGAGCATTACGATGTCAGCTCCGGCCTCGATCGCCTCGCGTAACTGCGCCCAATTCGTTATCTCAACTTCGATCTTATGAAGATGTCCGACCGTATTCTTCGCCGCTTGAACTGCTTCGGCGACCCCGCCTGCAAGCGCGATGTGGTTGTCCTTGATCAGCACACCGTCATCCAGGCCCATCCGATGATTCTTTCCGCCCCCGATCGTAACGGCGTACTTCTCAAGCAGCCTTAAGCCGGGAGTAGTCTTTCTCGTATCCACGATCGCGGCCCCGGTTCCTTCGACCGCTTTCACATAAGCCCTCGTCAGCGTGGCCACGCCGGACATCCGCTGCATCAGATTCAATGCGACCCGCTCGCCCGTCAGCAGGACATCCGCATATCCCTTCAGCACGCCGAACACCGTACCTGATGGAACTTCGTCGCCGTCCGAATACTGCGTCTCGATCTCACCGACCTCCGCGTCAAGATGCACGAACACAGCCTCAGCAACCTCAAACCCGCAGATCACCAGGTCTTCCTTAGCCAAAAAACGGCCCATCCCGCGAACGTCCGGCGGCACGGTCGAAGACGTCGTAATATCCCCGCGCCCAATGTCCTCGGCCAAAAAATGGCCGATCGCCGAAAGAACCTCACCATTGTCGAGCCAGTTCATAAGAGCTAAGATTACCATCCAAATCGAGAAATCCTCGCTGGATTCGCTCGCGCGATCTATTTTGTATTTCTTTGTGCTTCAAGGCCGCTATCGAGGTGTTTTGACTTAATATGCCTCTCGCAGTACTCTCACCGTGTCCAACAGCTTTGATATCCAGTCCAAGGAGATGTTCCCAAGTGAAAAATAAATTTCAGTTCGCGTTTGCAATAGCGGCTATTTTCGCCGTGGGGCTTGCCTGCAACATGAGCACAGCCAACATGAGCAGTTTCAAGGTGGGCAAGGATGAAGGGGTGAAGCAAGAATCATCCAGTTTCAAAACGGGCGAAACGATCCATGGAATTGCGACAATCTCCAATGCTCCTGGGAAGACGACCGTCAAATTTAATCTGGCCGCGGAAGATGTAGCTGGAATGACAAAGGGTGAACGGGTACCAGGCGCACTTGTCGAAGTTGTTGTACCTGACGGCGGCGGAACAGCCACATATGAGGTTACGATCCCCGGCGGTGCTCCTTCAGGGAAATATATGCTAAGCGCAGATATGCACAACGAAGCCGGCGAAAAGAAAGACGGCAAAACCGTGGCGATCACAATCGCAGGCTCAAAAGCTTGAGAGCGGCAACGACGCTATCCGCATAGCGGGCTATAAGAGGATAGTTAATGCACGGCGGATTCTGGCAAAGGCGGAAGGCCGGTAGCCGTTCGTTCTCCCGAGAAGCAATGAATATAGCGGATCCCCTCAATAAGAGATGATCCGCTATTTTTGCGTTTGCATTTCAATTCAACGCGTCCAGATTCATTCGAAGGGTTTTAACCTGCTGTTCGATCTCTTCCTTCCGATCTTTCAACTCCTGAACCTTCTCAACCGGAGCACGCTCGACGAAGTTTGCGTTCGAGAGTTGGCCTTTGAGGCGTTGGAGTTCCGTGTCGAGCTTGTCGATCTGGTTTTGGAGCCGCTCGCGTTCCTTGCCGAAGTCGATCAGGCCTTCGAGAGGAACCGCGATCTCGGCACCACCCGACAGAACCGCCTTAGCTGACGCCTTCGGCACATCCAGCGAATCGCCGAGAACAATACTATCGGCACGTGCAAGCTTTTTGATCTGAGCTTCGTTCGCGGTGAAGTTCGCACGCATATCAGCGCTTGCCGCCACGTGGACCGCGACCCTGTCGCCCGATTTAATGTTCATTTCCGCCCGGATGTTGCGGACCTTCTTGATCAGGTCGATCACCGACTGCATCTCGGATTCCGCTGCTGCGTCGATCGCAGTCGCATCTCCCGGCGGGAACGCTGTCAACATTATCGTCGCGTCAGCACTCTTATATGCCGGAGCCAGCATTTCGGCCGATGTTCCCGGAAGTTTCAGCCACAACTCTTCCGTCAGATAAGGCATGAACGGATGCAGCATCCGTAGTGCGATCTCCAAGATCGTGAGAATGCGAGTCGTTGCTTCAACGTCTCCCGCGTTGATCTCGTCCTTCTTCAGTTCGATATACCAGTCGCAGAAGTCGTCCCAGAAGAAGTGGTAAAGCAGCGAGACCGCGGCGTGGAATTCGTACTTTGCGAGAGACTTATTCACATCTATCGCCTTCTGATTGAGTCGTGAGATTATCCACTTATCCGCAAGCGGCAAGCCGGCGCGATCCATCAGACTCGCATGATCGACCCTTGCCCCTTCCGAATTCAGCAGACAAAACCGCGTCGCGTTCCAGATCTTGTTCGCGAAGTTTCGATAGGTTTCGATCAGCAGATCGTTCCACTTGATGTCGGCTCCGGTCGCGATAGAAGCTAGATAGATACGAGTCGCATCCACGCCGAACTTGTCGAACATCTCGATCGGGTCGACGCCGTTATTGCGCGATTTCGACATCGGCTTGCCGTCTTTCCCGAGCACAGTTCCGGTCACGATCACGTCTTCGAACGCTTTCTTATCGACGAACTTCTTCGTCAGCATCATCATCCGCGACACCCACAGGAAGATGATGTCGCGGCCCGTGACGAGTACGTCAGTAGGCAGGAACTTATTCAGATCATCGGTCTCGCTGTCCTCGCCCGTCCAGCCGAACGTGCTGAACGCCCACAAACCTGAGGAAAACCACGTATCCAGCACGTCCTGATCTTGGGTCAATTCCTTTCCGCCGGCCTTCTCTTTCGCTTCTTTCTCGGTGTGAGCGACAAAGACATTTCCATCCGCGTCATACCACGCGGGGATCTGATGTCCCCACCAGAGCTGTCGGGAGATAGTCCAGTCCTTCAGATTTTCTAGCCAAGCGGTATAAACCTTCTCGTTGGGAACTTGCGGCGAGAAATGCGGCACGCCTTCGGCCCGCATCAGGCCGAGGGCCATATCACGCATCTCGTCCATCTTCACGAACCACTGATCGGACAAGATCGGTTCGACGATCGTTTTACACCGCTCACAAACCGGTAAGGTGATCTCATAATCATCGACCTTCTCGAGCAGCCCAAGCTCGTCAAACCGTTGGACGACCATATCACGCGCCTTGAACCGATCGATCCCGACGAACTCCGCACCAGCCGCGGCGTTCATCGTACCGTCGTCGTTCATCACGAGAAGCTGCGGGAGGTCGTGTCGCAGCCCGACCTGATAGTCGTTCGGATCGTGCGCGGGCGTGATCTTCACCGCGCCGGTACCAAACTCCGCATCAACATACTCATCCGCGATGATCGGGATCTCACGATCTGTCAGAGGCAGAGCTATCGTCTTCCCTATCAGGTCGGTATATCGCGGATCTTTCGGGTTTACAGCAACAGCGGTATCGCCTAGCATCGTCTCTGGCCGAGTAGTCGCGACGGTTATCGTGCGATCCGTGTCGATCACCGGGTACTTCAGATACGTCAACTTCCCGTCCTTCTTGGTCTCTTCCTTGACTTCGAGGTCGGACAGAACGGTCCTATCTTTTGGGCACCAATTTACTATCCTTAGGCCTTTATATATCCAGCCTTCGTTGTAAAGCGTTACGAAAACGCTCCGCACCGCTTTCGACAGATCCTCGTCCATCGTAAACCGATGCCGCGACCAGTCGACCGATGCCCCCTCTCGACGCATCTGCTCCGTGATGGTGTTGCCGTATTGCTCCTTCCACGCCCATGCTCGGCGAACAAATTCCTCTCGGCCGATATCAGTCGGCTTCTTATGTTCGTCCTTCTTAAGCTGCTCGACGACCTTTCGCTGAACCGAGATACCGGCGTGATCTGTCCCCGGTAGCCATAGCGTCCGGTATCCCTGCATCCGTTTCCACCGCGTCAGTACGTCCATGATCATATGCTGAAGCGCATGACCCATGTGCAAACTGCCGGTGACATTTGGCGGCGGAATGACGATCGAGTATTTCGGAGCGCCCTGATCTTGATTGATCTCAGGACGGAAAAATCCGCTGGATTCCCAGCGTTCGTAGTGGCTATGTTCGGCTGCTTTCGGGTCGTATGCCTTCTCGAGTTCCATAAGGGT
>JAQSDP010000079.1 GCA_029945985.1 bacterium
GAAAAAGAAGTGTGGTACTGGGGACGGGAATCGAACCCGTACGTCCCTAAGGACACAGGATTTTAAGTCCTGGGCGTCTACCAATTCCGCCACCCCAGCACGTATTGAAGATTATCACGTACGCTGCTCGCGGGCGAAGTTGGTAGAATCTCGTGCTATCATTTGCGCAAGTCGTATATGGAACAATTGTCGTGGATCTTTTGGGTTTTGCTCGGTGTCGCTCTCATCGTTGCCGAGACATTCACGCTTGGATTCGTGCTGCTGTGGTTCGGTCTCGGAGCCTTGGCCGCTGCGGCCGCCGGAGCCTTTGGCATGGGTCTACTAGGTCAATTCCTGATTTTCGCCATAGTCTCGACCGCCCTTACGGCTGCATCACGGACCATCTTCTCGAACTTGATCAGCCGGCATGATGTCGACGAGCTAAAAATGGGCATGGACGCACTGCCAGGTCAGATCGGGACCGTGACATCACCAAGCAAAGGTGCCATGAACGAAGGAGCAGTAAAGGTCTACGGCTCGACGTGGACGGCCTATCCCGAAGATGATGTTGAACTTGTCGAGGGTGAAAAGGTCGAGGTTGTGAGGGTCCAGGGATCTTCGATATACGTCCGACCCGTCGCCAAACATCTGCTCGGTTGGAAGACCGACGACTAGACGATCTCAGCAGTATCCTGCTCTTGCGTGTCGTCTTCAGCTTGGTCCGCGGTATCGTGAATATTTCCCAGGTCGATCAATTCGAGCTGTACGTCATCCCCTTCGCCAACGGGTAGGTCGTCGCCAAGGAGACGGGCAAGGATCACTGTAATGTTATCTTCGCCTCCGTTCTCATTCGCTTCCCGAACCAATCCTGCACACGCAAGTTCTAACTGATCGAGGTTGGAACTCACGTGGTTCTGCATGCTAGCGGCGCTGACTTTGTTGGAAAGACCGTCACTACAAACAAGAAGCACATCGTTTCGGCAAGGTGTAAGGCGGGCGGATACAGGATAGATCTCGTTCTGAGCGCCCAGAGCCTGCAAGATCACATTCTTGAGCGTATGGCTTTCCGCTTCTTCAGCGGAGATCTGCTGAGCGTCGATCAGCTGTTGAACTAAGGACTGGTCTTTGGTTATCTGATAGATCTTTTCGTTTCGAACGAGGTAAGCTCGGCTGTCACCAACCTGAACGATGTCAATCCCGCGGGGCGTCAGCCCGAGAGCTGTGAATGTGGCTCCCATGCCCTGAAACTGAGCGTCCGAACGACCCTGATTGTGCACCAGGTAGTTTGCGTAAACGGTAGCATTGTAAAGCTTCGCGATAAGATTGTAATCCATCGCTTCCGGGGTGAGCGTTTCCTCTACGTCTTCGTGAAGTAGTTTTTCGCAGACGCTCTCGACCGCCATCTTGCTCGCGACCTCGCCCGCCAAAGCTCCGCCCATCCCGTCCGATACGGCCAGGACAATACCGTTCTCGTCGACATCAAAGTTCTGCGATTCGATCACGAACTCGCCGCTTTCCTGCTTGCTCGTCCATGCTCGGCTCTTAGTGATGCTAAGCAGAAGATAGTTGTCCTCATTACCGCGGCGAACGCGGCCTACGTGGGAAGTTGCGTGAATCTCAGCACTAAACATAATTATCGCAAGCTTGGCAGCCGTTGGATCCGCAATGAGGCGAACGGATCTTTCGGCGCTAAGTCTAGCTTAACGCTTCATCTAAATCTTGAATAATGTCCTCGACGTCTTCTATTCCAACCGAGATCCGAACGAGTCCGTCGGTGATCCCTAACTTCGACCTCGTTTCCTCGGGAACCGATGCGTGCGTCATCGTCGCCGGGTGCGAGATCAACGACTCAACACCACCTAAACTTTCGCCGAGAGTGCAAAGTTTGACGCTCTCGAGCACCTTTTTTGCGTTCTCCAACGAGCCGGTCTCAAAAGAAACCATACCGCCGAAACCGGACTGCTGTCGTTTCGCAAGCTCGTGCTGCGGGTGCGACGTAAGTCCCGGATAGTATACCTGTTGAACCTTGGGATGTTCAGCGAGGAAATTGGCAACTATTCGCCCGTTTTTGTCGTGGGCCTCCATCCGGACGGCCAGAGTCTTCGTGCCGCGAAGGACGAGGAACGAGTCGAAGGGGGAAAGAATTGCCCCAATGCCGTTCTGCACGAACTGGATCCACTCCGCATCTTTTTGATCGCTGAGGGCGACGAAACCGCCGACGCTATCAGAGTGGCCATTAAGATACTTGGTCGTCGAGTGTACGACGATATCGACTCCGAACTCCATCGGGCGCTGAAAGTAGGGCGACATGAAGGTGTTGTCGCAAACTACTTTCGCGCCCCTGGAATGAGCGAGCTCGGAAACGGCCGCGAGATCCGTAACGGTCATCACGGGGTTCGTCGGCGTTTCTACGAAAAGCATTTTGGTATTCGGCTTGAATGCGGATTCCAGGTCTGCAACATTCGATGTATCCGCGAGATCGAATTCCACGCCATAGTTGCTGAGGATCTTGCTGAAAAGTCGAAATGTCCCACCGTACGTGTTATCGCCAAGAATTACGTGTTCGCCGCCCTTAACCAGTTTCAGCACGGCGTCGATAGCCGACATACCCGATGCGAACGCGTATCCGAACTCAGTCCCCTCGAGAGCGGCAATGTTTCGCTCCAATGCGGCTCGTGTCGGGTTCTGCGTCCGCGCGTATTCGTAGCCTTTATGCTTTCCAAGGCCCTCTTGCGCGTAGGTCGATGTCTGGTATATCGGGACGCTTACTGCTCCTGTCGCTGAGTCGGGCTCGTTTCCAGCGTGAATTGCAATTGTAGAAAAGCCCATAAATGGAGCGCGTCAAATAGAATATCTGGGTAAATCTTTTCTCGTAAATCAGGGCGAGAGCGTGCAAAAACCGCCGTTTCACGAGCCTTTATCGTAACTTGCAGAACGTAAAATTGCAAACAGGTTTGAGGCGGCCGAAATGAAGATCCTACGAGCTAAATGCTAGAAAAGCCTGATTTTGCCGACTAGATTGTTCGTATGCGCTGATCGACGATTCGTATTGCAACGAAAGTCCGATGTCATCCAGGCCGTTCAGGAGGCAATATTTCCGAAATTCGTTAATCTCAAAGTTCGCGGAGAAGCCTTTGTTGTCGCTGATCCTTGACGCTTCGAGATCTACACGGATCTCGTGATCCGGAAGAGAATTCGCTCTTTGGGTAAGTATTGCCGTGTCGTCTGATGAAAGTCGCACCGGCAGCAGGCCTGTCTTAAGACTGTTGTTGTAGAAAATGTCAGCGAAACTCGGAGCAATAATGACGCGAAAGCCGTAATCAAGGAGGCTCCAAGGGGCGTGTTCTCGCGACGAGCCGCACCCGAAATTCTCGCCTGCGATGAGGACCGACACTCCTACTGATTCAGGGCGGTTCAAAACGAAATCTTCGATCAACTCCCCGCCGGGCGTGAAACGCCAATCATAGAAGAGAAATTCACCATAGCCCGTTCGTTCGATCCGCTTCAGAAACTGCTTCGGAATGATCTGATCGGTGTCGATGTTGGCGAGGTCAAGAGCGACCGCCTTGCCGGTATGAGTGACGAACTTATCCACTAGATCTCCTTAAACTTCCAATCGCGAATATCAACGAAGTGTCCGACGATCGCTGCGGCTGCGGCCATGGACGGACTCACGAGATGCGTTCGACCTCCGCGGCCCTGCCTTCCTTCGAAATTGCGGTTGCTTGTCGAGGCGCAACGTTCGCCGTCAGCAAGGACATCGTCATTCATCGCAAGGCACATGGAACAACCCGCGTCGCGCCATTCGAAACCAGCATCTTGAAATATGGCTGCGAGCCCCTCGGCTTCCGCCTGTCGCTTGATCTGCATTGAACCGGGGACGACCATCGCATTCACGCTTCCGCTGATCTTATAGCCCTGCACGACCTTTGCCGCCTCTCTAAGATCTTCGATTCGCGAGTTCGTGCAAGAGCCGATAAAGACACGGTCGATGTTGATCGATTCGATATTACGGTCGGGTTCGAGGCCCATGTACTCGAGGGCTCGTTCGTAGGAGCGGCGCTTGTTGTCGTCGCCGATCGCAGCGGGATCAGGTACGCGGTCGCTGATCGTAACGGACATCTCAGGAGAGGTTCCCCACGTCACGAAGGGTGAAAGCTCGTTGGCGTCTATCGCAACTGTTCGATCAAAGGCCGCACCGGTGTCCGAGGGGAGCGTTCTCCAATACTCCACCGCCTTTACCCAATCGTCTCCCTTCGGACTCAAATTTCTACCGCGCAAATATTCGTATGTCGATTCATCGGGACCGATCAGCCCCGCTCGGGCTCCAGCCTCGATGCTCATATTGCAGACGGTCATCCGCCCTTCCATCGATAGCGAACGGATCGCGGATCCGCCGTACTCGATCACATATCCGGTCCCGCCTGCAGTTCCTACCCGATTGATGATCGCCAGGATCACATCCTTAGCGGTCACGCCAAACGGAAGCTCACCTTCGACGTTGATCAGAAAGTTTTTTGCCTTGGTCTGAGGGAGCGTTTGGGTAGCAAGCACATGCTCGACCTCGCTCGTGCCGATCCCGAAGGCGAGTGAACCAAATGCACCATGTGTGGCCGTGTGCGAATCGCCACAAACGATGGTCATGCCCGGCCGGGTCAGGCCCTGTTCGGGACCGAAGACGTGGACGATCCCCTGTTCGATCCGGTCAAGGTCAAAGAAAGGGACGCCGAACTCCTTGCAATTTTGACGAAGAGTTTCAACTTGCTTCGCAGCTATTGGATCGGCAAAAGGGAGGTTTCGGTTCTTAGTCGGGATGGCGTGGTCAACGGTGGCGTAGGTAAGGTTTGGCCGGCGGACCTGTCTTCCGGCGAGGCGAAGGCCTTCGAAAGCTTGCGGGGAAGTAACCTCGTGAACTAGGTGAAGGTCGACGTAGAGCAGCGCCGGCTTTTCAGGCTCCGAATGGACGATGTGAGCGTCCCAGATCTTGTCGAAAAGAGTTTTCATCGAGCTCAGTTTCCCTGGGACGCAAGCTGCGATGCGGAGTTCCCGGCCGCATACCTCGCGATCAGTTCGCCCATAGCGGTTGTTGAGATAGATTGACCGCCGGAAGCGATATCAGCCGTCCGATAACCTTCTGCAAGCGCCCGATCGATCGCGTTTTCAATTGTGGCTGCCGCATCTGCATTACCTGCAGTGTGGCGAAGGAGCATCGCCGCGGATGCGATCGCACCGATCGGGTTAGCGATGTTTTTTCCGGCGATATCCGGAGCTGATCCGTGGACGGGTTCGAAGAGATCGATCTGTCCGCCGATCGTTGCCGAAGCCAACATTCCCAGCGATCCGGTAAGCACCGCCGCCTCATCGGATAAAATGTCACCGAAAAGGTTCTCGGTCAGCACTACGTCGAATCTTGTCGGATTGGTCACGAGGTGCATCGCACAAGCATCCACGAAAAGATGATCGAGTTCCACGTCCGGGTAATCGGCGGCAATTTTCGTAACGGTTTTTCGCCAGAGTTGAGATGTCTCGAGAACGTTCGCCTTGTCGACCGACGTCACCCTCTTACGACGACCGCGGGCCAGTTCAAACGCCACGCGAGCCACCCGCTCAACCTCATCGACGCTGTAGCTCATTGTATTGAACGCCGAGTTATTGTCGTCGCCAAACCCTCTTGGAGTGCCGAAATATAAACCTCCGAGAAGTTCTCTAACGATCAGCAAGTCCGTGCCTTCGAAGACCTCGCGCCTAAGCGGAGACGAATCGATGAGTGATTCGTATGCCTTTGAAGGGCGGAGATTTGCAAATCCGCCAAGATGCTGGCGCATTTTCAAGAGGCCAATCTCCGGCCGCTGGTTGGGAAGCAGATGATCATATGAAGGATCGCCCACGGCGCCAAGGAGAACCGCATCGGCTCCTTCGAATGCCGAGATTGTCGCATCAGGAAGCGGCGAGCCCGCTTCGCGGATCGCGCATCCGCCGATGAGGGCCTCGGTCGTTTCGATCTCGATCGAATGAACTGCAGCAACCGCGTTTAAAACGCGCAATGCTTCTCTGGTTACTTCGGGCCCGACGCCGTCGCCGGGCAATACTGTTATTTTCATTGGAAACGATTCGTCAGGCTGCGATCGCCGTCGGTGCGGTCTGCGGGATCAGCGCAAGCAGGTCCTGATCGTAAATATTCTTCTTCTTGTCGGCGAGGGCGGAGAATCGTTGATAGATCTCACCGATGTCTTCGGACGCGAACGAATAGCCCAGTGACTCAAGCCTAGACACAAGTGCGTGCCTACCTGAATGCTTGCCAAGAACGATGTCGCTTTGGAGAACACCGACCGACTCGGGCGTCATTATCTCATAGCAAAGAGGATTGCTGAGCATTCCGTGCTGATGGATACCTGCCTCGTGTGCAAACGCGTTGCGACCAACGATCGCCTTGTTCGGCTGCACGCCAAAGCTTATGAAAGACGACAGCAACTGGCTGGTCGGGTAGAGCAACGTTGCATCGATGTTGTGCGCGAAGGGCAGTTTCTCGGAGCGAACATTCACTGCCATTACCACTTCTTCAAGCGCCGCATTCCCAGCCCTCTCTCCGATGCCGTTGATCGTGCACTCAACCTGGCGTGCACCCGCCTGCAGTGCGGCGAGCGTGCCTGCAACCGCAAGGCCAAGGTCATTGTGGCAATGCACGCTGATCGTTACATTTCGATCTCTCACCACACGTTCCTTGACGCAGGCGATCACCGCCGCATATTCGTTCGGCAGCATATACCCGACCGTATCGGGAATATTCAGCACAGTCGCTCCCGCATCGACCGCAGCGTCCAATATCTCACAAAGGAAATCCACATCCGTCCGTGTTGCATCCTCTGCCGAAAACTCGACTTCATTCGCGAGTCCGGAGGCTTGCTTGACCGCCCGGCGAGTCATTTCCATTACCTCACTACGGGTCTTCTTGAGTTTGTATTCAAGATGGATATCGCTTGTCGCGATAAACGTGTGTATCCGCGAGTGCCTCGCTTTCTCCAGAGCCGCACCGGCTTTCGCGACGTCAGCCTCCATGGCTCGTCCGAGGGCCGCGACTGTTGTGTTCCCTACCTCGCGTGAGACTGCCTGAACCGCTGCA
>JAQSDP010000080.1 GCA_029945985.1 bacterium
TGACTGGTTTCGGTGCGGTTCGGAACCGCGGTTTGCTCCAGCTTTGCTTCCATCCGGAGTTCGTCGCGCAGCTCTTTGAGGTCGCCCGTGAGGTCGCGAGTAGACTGATACCGCTGATCTCGCTTTTTCTTAAGCGTTTTTTGAACGATTCGCTGCAATTCACGGGGCAGATGAGGAGCAAGCGATGTTATCGGCTGCGGCTCGAGGCTGATGATGGAAGAGAGCGTGTCGGTGACGGTTTCGCCCCCGAACGGGATCTTTCCCGTCAGCATCTCATACATCACGACGCCGAAACTGAATACGTCCGAGCGGGCATCCGTGACCTTGCCGCGAGCCTGCTCAGGCGACATATAGGAGACGGTCCCCATGATCATTCCGGGATTCGTCTTGACAAGTCTCTTCGTTTCTTCCTCGGCTCCCGAGTTCATTACTTCAGTCAGTTTCGCAAGTCCAAAATCGAGAACCTTTACGTAACCATCCGGACGGACCATTATATTCTCGGGCTTGATGTCGCGGTGGACGATTCCGGCCTGATGCGCGGCGGACAATGCTTCGGCGGTCTGAACCGATATCGACAGCGCTTCTTCGAACGTCAAGCGCTCTTTCATACGTTCACGCAGCGTCCTGCCCTCGATGAATTCGGTCGCCATGTAATGGGAGCCGTCGTGTTCGCCGATCTCGTAAACAGTAATGAGGTTCGGATGATTCAGGGCGGAGGCAGCCTGCGCCTCCTGAATGAATCTGTTCAACAGGTCTTCGTCCTTGCTGTATTTCTCGTTGAGAAACTTGATCGCGACCTTTCGTCCGAGCTTTGTGTCGTCAGCAAGATAGACCTCACCCATACCTCCAGCTCCGATCAAGGAGAGGATTTGATAATGGCCGAACGAGGCTCGCGCCGTCTGCTGATTGGGCATATGTTTTTGGGAACCGTAATAAGTTAAGCCTGTTCGTGGTTACAGTCAACCTCTTTTACGCAGAGATCGCCCGGATGCGCTGATGTACAATAGCGGCGATGCAGGCGTTCTTCGATTTCCTGGCCGCGAACTGGCGTGAGCTGCTCGTCTTAACGCGCGAGCATATCTTTATTGTTTTGCTCTCGACCGGACTCGCCATCCTGATCGGCCTGCCGGTGGGTATTCTGTTAACGCGTTCAAAGCCACTTCAAGGCCCGGTGCTTGGCCTTGCAAACATTATGCAAACCGTGCCGAGCCTTGCACTCTTCGGTTTGCTCATTCCCATTCCGCTCATCGGCGGAATCGGAGCGCGGACGGCCATAATTGCGCTTGCTCTTTACGCGCTGCTTCCGGTGATCCGCAACACGGTGACCGGCATTCTCGGCATCGATCCGAAAATCCGCGAGGCGGCCAC
This sequence comes from bacterium, assembly GCA_029945985.1. Classification (GTDB taxonomy): domain Bacteria; phylum Acidobacteriota; class Blastocatellia; order Pyrinomonadales; family Pyrinomonadaceae; genus OLB17. The sequence goes on from JAQSDP010000080.1 coordinate 1,369, forward strand.
GGCGATGGGCATGACCGACCGCCAGATATTGCGAATGGTCGAGTTGCCGTTGGCTGCACCGGTGATACTGACCGGCATTAGGGTAGCGGTTGTTATTTCGGTCGGTGTGGCGACGGTCGCGGCAGCGGTCGGGGCAGGTGGCCTCGGTACGTATATATTTCGCGGCCTGCGGCAGAACGATAATAACCTGCTGATCGCGGGGGCACTCGCGTCGGCAGTGCTGGCGCTGCTCTGCGATTTCGCGTTGGGGCAGATCGAAAAGTCCTACAAGATCGGCGAACGGAAGACCGAGCGGAGAGCTTTCGCGATAGCCGGTGCGGCCGCGGTTTTTGCGGCCATTGTCGGTGCTAGCTATATTTCAGATTTCAGATCTGAAATTTCAAACGCCGGAACGTTGCCCGGTGAACGACAACGTATCGTCGTCGGGTCAAAAGACTTTACCGAATCGGTGATTCTTGCGGAGATCCTTGCGCAGATGTTGGAGAAGCAAGGCGTCGAGGTTGTGCGGCAGTTCGAACTCGGCGGCAATCTGGCGCACGAAGGGCTGCTATCCAGCGAGGTTGATGTTTATCCCGAATACACCGGGACAGCTTATACGGCGATATTGAAGAAAGCTCCGAAGACCGATCCGCAGGCTGTCTATGCAGAGACGAAGGCTGAATACGATAACCAATTCAATCTAACTTTGAGCCCGCCGCTCGGGTTCGCGAACGACTTTGCGATACTTGTCCGCGGCGATGCGGCTCGAAAGAACAATCTCAAAACCATCTCCGAAGCCGTAGCGATCTCGCGGAACTGGCAAGCTGGATTCGGCCAGGACTTTATGTCGAGGGCGGATGGCTATCCGGGTTTCTCGAAGGCATACGGATTCAACTTCGCTCGTCAGCCGCGGGAGATGGATCTTTCGCTCACGTATCGAGCCCTTCAATCCGGCGAACTAGACCTAATCGCCGGTAACTCCACCGATGGCCTCATCGCCGCCCTCGACCTATTCCAACTTGAAGACGATCGCCGATATTTTCCGCCCTACCAAGCCGTGTTTGTTGCCCGTTCAGAAAAGATCACCGTACTTTACGAGGTCTTTAGGAATCTTGATACGTCGATCTCAACGGACGAAATGAGGAAAATGAACTTGCAGGTGGATGGCGAAAAACGTTCGCCGAAGGTAGTTGCACAGGAATGGATCTCTCGCCGACCTTAGCTATTGGTACTTGGCGCGAGTTCCTCTAATATCTTGATCAGCTCATCGTGCTCGATCGGTTTTACCAGGTGCCGCGCAAATCCTGCTTCTCGTGATCTTTGTCGGTCTTCTTCCTGGCCCCATCCCGTAAGTGCAATGAGAACGATCGGTTTCCCCCAATCTGATTCCTTGATACGGCGGGCAGCCTCGTAGCCATTTAGGCCGGGTAAGCCGATGTCGAGAAGTATAACTTCCGGCAGAAATTCCCTGGCTCTTTCTACAGCCGCGAGGCCGTCGTGTGCCATACGAACGTCATGCCCGATTATTCGCAAGAGCATTTCCATAGATGACGCGGAGTCCACATTGTCGTCTACGACCAACACTCGCCGCGCGGTGGAATTGTTCTTGTCCTTCGACTTCTCCCTACCTGAAGGTCTGCCGGTGTCTGTTTCCGCGAGAATTGGAAGGCGAACCACAAATTCGGTTCCGCGGCCCAATCCGCCGCTTGCGGCAGTTACCGTTCCTCCGTGCATCTCGACAAGGTTTTTAACCAGCGTCAAACCTATCCCAAGGCCGCTGCTTGAACGTTTGATCGACGTGTCTGCCTGAACGAACATATCGAAGATCACCCCGATCTCGTCGGGAGCGATTCCGATGCCATCGTCTCGAACCGTGATCGCTGCTTGCCCTCCTTCTCTTGCGACAAAAAGGCTGATCGCTCCTCCCGGATCTGTAAACTTCGCGGAATTATTCAACAGATTGCCGATGACCTGCGCCAATCTGGCAGGATCGCCTTCCATGAAGATGGACTCTTTCGGAAGCTCGACCTTCAGCTCGATCCCCAAATTTTCGCAAGTTGGGCGCACTGCCTCGACCGCGTGCCTGATGAAAGAGGAGAGTTCGATCCTGTCTTTTCGCAGTTCGATCTTTCCGGTGCTGATCCGGCTAATATCGAGTAAGTCATCGACCAACCTCACTAGCTGGTTGAGCTGCCGCTCCATCATATCGAGAGCCGCTTGGTCGCCGTGCCCGTTTGTAAGCCGCATTATCTGTAATGCGTTCCGGATGGGGGCAAGCGGATTACGAAGTTCGTGGGCGAGCATGGCGAGAAATTCATTCTTCCGGCGATCAGCCTCTGATAGATTGGCAGCCACCATCCTTAATTCGTCTTCGGTTTGTTTCAGCCGGGTGGAGTCGAAGAAGTAGCACACAACGCCGAACTGCCCATCCGGAAGGGTCACCCGGTGGAGCTGCCACTCATATGATTCAACTTCGTCGATATCGCCGCGAGGCGCCGTGAGACTTGGAGCCAGGTACGATTCGCCGGTCGCGAGGGTATTACGAAAGATCTCGATCAGATCTGACGCAAGCGGCTCCGGCCAGATCATACGCATCACCTCTGCGAAGTCTCGGCCGATAAGAGGGTTGACGTTTCGAAACACAGCCTGGGCCCCGACGCTTATCTGATGGACTCGAAATGCCGAATCGACCGTGTAAATACCAAAGGGTGATTGCTCTACCAGGCGTCTAAAGACTTCCGCGTTTCGAACAACCTGTTTTTCATTCTCGCGCAGTTGCTCTTCGGCTTCTCTGCGGTTGGTGATGTCCGCACAAACCCCGATCAAACGAGCAGTCTCGCCATCCGGATTCTGAAATAATTTCCCGCGTCCTTCTACCCATCTGACAGTCCCGTCGCTAAGAAGAAGTCGGTACTCCACGTGGTGGTCCAGGCCCTCCTGGACGGTCTTAGCGATGGTCTCGAGAACATGTTCCCGATCTTCCGGATGGACATCGTTTTTGAAGGCCTCAAAGGTTCCGTCGAAAGCGCCGGGCTGCAAGCCGTGGATCTTTTCCAGTCCCGGGGACCATAAAACCTCGTTTTCGGTTATCCGCCATTCCCACGTGCCCATTTTGCCGGCATCCAGAGCGAGGCGAAGTCTTTCTTCGCTATCTAGAACAGCCCTTTCCGCAGTTTTACGGTCGGTGATGTCGCGTGCAAATTTAGATGCTCCAACTATCTGGCCGGAGGCATCGCGAATTGGAGAGATGGTGAGCGAGACATCGATCGACGTGCCGTCACTTCGAAGGCGAACTGTGTCGTAGGTTCTGATTCGCTCGCCGATCTTGAGGCGCTCAATAATGATCTGCTCCTCGTCCAGCCTATCCGCGGGGATCAGCATACGGATATTCTGGCCGATCGCTTGTTCCGCCGCATAGCCGAAAATATGCTGCGCTCCTTCGTTCCACGTCGTGATGGTTCCATCGAGCGTCTTACTTACGATAGCGTCTACTGAAGCTTGGACAATGGCCGCGAGGTGGGCCTTTGCTTCCTGTGCGATCAGGAATTCAGTGACATCTCGCGTGAAACAGCGAGTGTGGACGAACTTGCCGTCCTCTCTGAAAACATTCGAACTTATTAAGACATTCTTTATCGAGCCGTCCTTGCAGATAAGTCGCGCTGGATACTCGTGGAGTGATTCGCCGGACGTCAGCGCCTGCAGTATCTTATCGATCACCGGTGCGTCGGCGTGGAAATGCCCGATATTGCGTCCCACGTATTCCTCGCGCGCGTAGCCGACCATGTCCAATTCATGCTGATTCACACGCAGGATCGTGCCGTCCTCTCCGACCCAATGGATCCCAACCGTTGCATTCTCGAAAAAATCTCGTAATTCGTATTCGCTCCGCTCTAATTTCCTTTGGGTTTCCCGACGGCTGCTGTAATCGTGGAAGATCAGCACGGCCCCTTCAATATCGCCATCGTCAGCGAATATTGGAGCAGCGCTATCAAGGATGGCGATCTCGGTGCCATCGGGCCGGATCAACAACGTATGATTCTCGAGTTCAACAACGGATCTCGAGCGGATGGCTCGACTGACGGGGCTCTCAACAGCTTCGCGGGTGGTTTCGTTTACGATGCTAAAGACTTCCTCGATCGGCCGTCCGACCGCTGCGCTGCTCTTCCAACCGGTTAGCGATTCCGCCACAGGATTTAGGTGCGCGACAACACCAGTGCTGCTTGTCGTTATTACGCCATCGCCGATGCTCGCCAGCGTTGTTGCGAGACGATGCTGACTTTCCCGAAGCGAGTTCTCATTCCGGCTCACTGCAGTAGCCGCCTGGACGAGAACCCCCGACAACATTGCAATTAGTAAGATCACCAACGCGGCAGTTCCAGCCGCTGCATCGTAGAGTCCATTGACTTGACCCACTACCCCAACCAGCCCAAGGCCGATCGGTACGATGAGGATCACCGGGAGGAATCGCCGAAGTAAAAGCCCTGCGGACGTACCAGAAACGAGAGTTTTCAACGGTTCGCGTTCAGGCGTGGAAAGCACGATCCCAATCGAAAGAGCCAAGATCATGATCGCGGTCTGAAGGGCGATCCCGGTCAGCCGCGGCAGATCGTAGAAAGGCTCCGCGCCGTAGAGGTAACCAATAAGGGAAAGAAGTGCTATGGCTGCGGTGCACACGGCCAACGAGGAAGCGAACCTTCGAAAGCGACTTAAGGTGAGTGAGAATATAGCCGCACCCAATAGCAAGAATGAAATAGCCGCTGGCGGCCCCATTCGGCCCGGAGAGGCGGTAGCCCTTTCGTTTGCCGGCGCTAAGGCTAAGAAAGTGTCGATGCCAAGATCGATGTTGGCGATATGCTCTATGAGCGTTATTGTGCCGAGTAAGGCTGCAAATACAGCGAGGAGTTGAGCAGCGATTCGGACTTTCGGTTTCTCGCTGAAATGAACAATTAAAAGAAGCGCTATTCCGAGAAGCACGACCGCCAACGCGGCATTCGCCTTCATCGTCGTTCCGTTGCCTTCCCAATCCTTAAGCCTTTGTAATCCGGCCATCCACCCGATGAGAGTCGCCAGCCCTCCTGCCACGGCAAAAAAGCCGGCGGTTTTGGCTAGCCAAATGGAATATCGATGTTGGTCGGCCGCGTCGTGCGACGTGGTGTTGTTTCCCATTCGAGGATGAGGTCGAAACGCTCGGGGAGTATCGACTTCGGAATATGGATTTCTAGCTCAACAATATACCATCATGAAAACTGAGGCGAATAAGAAAGATCGGCAAAGAGCTTGGGGCTAAATTTTATTTGCAACTTCTCGTAAATTGTTGTAATCTCACAGTTTGATAATTCCATCGCTCTTTTGTCGACGGTATTTCGCCCTCAGCGTGAGGCTGCGAAGGGGATAGTTCGAGCGGATGGTTGGTTATACAAAACCGGAAGTGGCCCATTGAATTGGGCCTTTCAAACGTTGGTTCTTTGCTGCTACCGTTACGCCAAGATCAAACCCCCGTTAGACACTTCTCAATACAATCCTGATGAACTGTTCGCAGTTCGGAAGTCCAACTCTATGTTGGACCCTTCTCGAAATATGAGATTCCGAATACTGTGAGCCCGCTTGAAGTGGGTTTTTCGAACCGTTCGCGGTCGATAATAGGAAAAGATCACTACAAATGAGTTTTAACGAACTTGGCTTGCACTCCGCA
>JAQSDP010000081.1 GCA_029945985.1 bacterium
GAGATCCGTCTGGGCTCGCAATTCTAAGCTTCTCGCTACAAGAAGCCGCGTCAGCCGTTCTTGCACGAGGTAGAACGTCGTAGTGCCCGCTTGGAACTGCCGTTGCTCGCTCTGGTAAAGCTGTTCGGCAGAAGCCCGCCCCGCAGCGGCGGATTGAAGCCGAGCCTCTGACGATCGAAGTGCCTGAAGTGAATTTCGAACTTCGGCCTCGATGATCTGTTCGGCCTGCGCTCGCTGGTTTGCAATTCGGTTCTTCTCTACGAGCGTGCGGCCGAGATTCGCATTTGCCACAGTGTTGCCCCACGGGAGCGAGATCTGAACTCCGAATCGGTAGGACGGATAGTCAAAAGCAGCCAGATTTCCCAACGAAGTCCCGTATCCGCCGATTAGATTGTCGGGCACGAGGGGAAGCCCAGTGTTCTGGTCCGTACCGCGTTGTGTCACTGTCCCGGCGAGGCCCTGAGACGTATAGCTCCCGACCAAGTCGATCTGCGGCTTCGTCTGATTGCGATAGTACCTTTCGTCTATAGCGTTAATCTCTGCACTCACTTCGAACTGGACGATCTCGGGCCTACCTTTCAGAGCCTCAGTGACGGCGACCTCCAGTCCGATCTGGGGAGCATCAAGATCGATCGGCGATACGGGCGTGATCGGCCGGGACCATTCACTCGCCTTACGATCAGCGAGCATGAGCGTCTTTAGAGTGTTCTCAGCACGCGTGACTTCTTCCTGTGAGACGTATACGGCTTGTTCGAAAGTGACGATCTGAGCCGTTGCCGCAACGAGATCGATCGGCGGCAAGACACCCTTTTCAACCAATCGTTGATTGCTTTCCAGCTGTGTTCGAGCCTGCTTTACGGCTTCGATCTGCACCTGCACGTTGCGAAGAGCGAAAGCCAGATTCCAATAAGCCTGCTCGACCGCAACGATAACGTTGATAGCCCGCTGTCTGAACTGCGAATCGCTGAGCCCGAGATTCTTCTTCGCGATCTCGATCAGCCGCCGATTATTATCAAATCGAAAATTGCGGAGAAGCGGCTGAATATAAGTGAAGGTCGCCAAGGTCGGGAACTGGGGGTTCAGGAAAGCGTTCGTACTGCTAGTATTGGTCCGCGACGAGTCGAATCTAGCCGCGTAACTGCCGCCCGCGAACGGCGAAAATCCGCTGATCCCCGCCGTACCGAAGTAGCGAGTTTGGGTCACTGAGCCGTTGACGGCACCGCCGATCAGAGACGCGGTCGGGGTCGAAGTGCTGTCGTAATAACTTTCTCCCTCTATCAGCGGGTCGTAGATACCTCGTGCCCCGCGAAGGTTGAACTCGGCGATCTGCACGTTGTTGCGCGACGCGTCGATGTCGTTGTTGTTCCTCAGCGCCATCTCGATCGCTTGCTCGAGCGAAAGTGACAGCTGATCCGCCGCATCCACTCCAACACGATCCGCAGAAGGTAGTGGACGTATCGGAGCTTGGAAGTTCGGCGCGACCGGTGGCGGATCGTTAGGCAATGGAGCCGGAGGAACAGCAAATATCGGCGGCGTCGGAGATACGGTCGGTTGAACCACGACCACAGTTGGTTGTGGCTGTGGCGTCGGAGCCTGCGCAAAGGCGCAAGGTGCCGCTAGAAATAGAAATGTCGGAAGAAAAACTCTCTTCATCAAAAAATACTCCGGCCGAAGGATCAGCCGTTATCCGTTTGCTCCTCGCGAACGTTTGTCGCGGCAGTCTTCTTCGACTTGAAGATCCCCGATACGGCATCTCGTATCGGACCGGTTATCCTCGAAATTCCGCCAGAGATCGACTTGAAGACGGTCGACTCGGCAGCGTCATCAAAGAGCGAATAGAAAACAGGAACTGCAAGCAGCGTGAGCAGCAAACACATCGACTGACCGCCGACAACGAGGATACCGATCGAGCGGTTCGTCGCAGCTCCCGCACCAGTGCCAAGAGTCAGCGGGATCATCCCTGCGACGAGTGCAAGTGTTGTCATCAGGATAGGCCGTAAGCGATCGCGGTTTGCCTGAATGATCGCATCGTACCGATTCATTCCACGCGAGCGAAGCGTGTTCGTATGGTCGATCTGTAAGATCGCATTCTTCTTAACGATCCCGAACAACAGCAGGATCCCCAGCGCCGAAAAAATGTTCAGCGTCTGGCCGGCCATTGCGGTCGAGAGCAACGCGAATGGTATCGACAACGGTAGCGACAGAAGAATAGTTACAGGATGGATAAACGATTCAAACTGCGCCGCAAGTATCAGATACATGAAGACGAACGAAAGCAGGAACGCATACATGAACGATTCATACGCTTTCTGTAGCTCTTTCGACTGTCCGGTAACGCCCGTGAGATACTCGGGCCCCATTTTCAGCTCCGTCGACCACCGCTGAAGTTTCGCGATCGCATCCGACTCAGACACGTTCGGCGGCAGCCCCGCGGATACCGTGACCTGTCTCAAGCGATTCAGACGCTGGATGGTCGACGGACTAAGGCCTTCGTCGAGCTTGACCACGCGGTCAAGTCCGACCGTACCGCCGTTGGACGATGTAACCGTGAACCATGGAAGGTAGCTCCGGTCGCGTCGGAATTGTTCCTCGGCGCGGACGACCACGTCGTACTGCTCTGAGTCTTCGCTATACGTTGAGATGATCTGCCCGGCGGAAAGAATGTTCAGAGCTTGAGCAACGTCACCTGCACGGACTCCCAGATCGGCAGCTCGCGTTCTATCGATGGTTACGCGGATCTCGGGGGACCCAACCTCGATCGACGTGTCCGGATCCCGGTAAAGCGGATCCGTCTTCATCTTCTCGACGAGCGCATTTGCGTACTCGGTGAGTTTCTCCATGTCCGGCCCGGCAATGAAAAGCCCGACGCCGGAGCCGCCTCGCCCGAGACCTATACTTCCGGCGATCGATGAGGATGCAGATACTTGGACGGAGTACTCTTTTGAAGAGTACTTTCTCGCAATTCCACGGACCTGATTGATAAGTTCGGCTTGTCCTTTATCCCGCTCGCCGACCGGCACCAAGGCCACGTTAATGAATCCATTGTTCGGGCCGGAACCGCGGCCGAAACCTGCGAGTACAAGGGTATTCTTCACGCCCGGCACCTGAGCGCGGATGTCCCTTGCGATCCGGTCGAGGATCGACTGTGTTGCGGAGAGGGAAGTTCCCTGCGGACCACGTACATTTACCTGGAACAGGGATTCGTCCTCGTCCGGCAGAAACGCCATACCGACGTACTTATACAGCGGATAAATGGAGCCGACGGTGATGACGCAGATCAAAACCACGACCCATCTGAAACGCATTGATAGCTTAAGAAGCCACGTGTAGCTGGCGTCCACCTTCTTGTACAGCCATCCGGCCTTGCTGTCGTGCCCGGAGCCGCCGACCTCTTCGGCCATGGAGACCTCGCCGGTCGGGTGTTCGACTGGTTCAACCTCGCCGTGCTCGTTGTCACGGTCCTTCGGCTTGATCCAGCGAGCGGCGAGCATCGGCGTCAGTGTGAACGATACGATCAGCGATACAGCGATCGCGGCTGCCGCGGTAAGGCCGAATGACGACATGAACCGGCCAACGATCCCCGTCATAAAACCGACGGGTATAAATACCGCCAGCAGCGATAGCGTTGTCGCCAATACGGCCAGCCCGATCTCTCGGGTGCCTTCGATGGCCGCCTGGAACGGATCCATCCCTTTCTCTTCGACGAACCGGTAAATGTTCTCAAGAACTACGATCGCATCATCAATAACGATCCCCACCATAAGGGTGAGCGCGAGCATCGTCATCTGATTGAGCGAATATCCGAGAGCCGCGATTGCCGCAAATGCAGCGATGATCGAGACCGGGATCGCGAGTGCAGCAATGAGCGTCGAGCGGAAGTTCCAGAGGAAAAGGAAAACGATAATAGCGGCAAACAGTCCGCCGAGCACCAAATGCTCCTCGATCGCGTGAAGACTGTTTTCAATAAACTCACTTTGATCGCGAATGACGGCGACATTGAAATCGGCCGGGAGCGTCGGAATGATCCCTGACATCCGTTGCTTCACTTCGTTGATCACGGCGATCGTGTTGGCACCCGACTGCTTCCGAACGCCAACGGAAACAGACGTGACGCCGTCTAGCGAAGCGGCCGAAGAGGGTTCGCCCCCGGATTTTTCTACGCGGCCTACATCACTGATCTTGATTGGGAAACCATTGCGGGTGGTGATGACGATATCGTTAAACTGTTCGACTTCGGTCAACTTACTCATCGTGCGAAGGCCTAGCGTACGCTGGCCTTCGATAAGGTTGCCGCCCGGAAGTTCCTGGTTCTGAGCACGGACGGCGTTCGTGACGTCCGTAACGGAGATGTTATAGGCACGAAGGCGGTTGGGATCTATGCTCACGAGAACCTGCGGCGTTCGCGATCCCCACATAAACACTTCACCGACACCATCCGCCGATTCAATGCGTTCCTGAATGAGGTTCTCTACCATCTCCGAGAGTTCCATCACGTCACGAGGAGCGCTGATCGTGTACATTAGGATCGGCTGCGAGTCTGGATCGGATTTCTGTGCCGACGGCGGATCGGCCTGCTCAGGCAATCGGTTTGTGATACCGCTAAGCTTCTGCTGAACCTCCTGGAATGCCTGGTCCGGATCTTTTTCGAGATTGAAAGTCAGTGTTACGTTCGATCGCCCGCGGGATGACGACGATCGCATCTCCTCAACGCCTGGCACTGTATTCAGCGCCCCTTCAACAATGTCCGTGATCTCAGTTTCGATCTCTTGCGGCGATGCTCCCTGGTTGGAAGTAGAGACCGAGATCGTCGGCAGATCGATCTTCGGAAATCGGTCGACACCCAGCGTAAAGAAGCTAAACCCGCCTACTACGGTCAGGAAAAGAACGATGACTGTCGCAAATACCGGGCGATGAACACAGATCTCAGCTAGCCATTGCATATACCAAACTCCCCTTGTTTAAACCGCTACTTTGGCTCCTTCATAAAGCTGATCGAGATTACTCGTTGCCACCACTTCGTCCGCGCTAAGCCCGGAAAGGATCTGGACGTAATCGCCCTCTTCGCTGCCGAGCTGGACCGTCCTAAGTTTTGCTACGCCCTCCACAATCACAAATGAGCGGAATGACCCGGTCGGGACATGATTGTATACGGCCGATTTTGGAACAAAGATTCCCGTGCTGCCACCTTCCCGGTTAATGCGGGCCGTTGCGAACATTCCAGACCGAAGAGCATTGCCAGGATTCTCGATACGGGCCTCGACTACGAAGGATCGAGAATTTACATCTATCGCGGGACTGATGGCGCTGACTGTGTCGGCGAATCTTCTTTCGCGGTACGCATCCACCTGGATCGAAACGCCTCGCCCGACCAGGATCGCGGGAACGTCGTTCTCGGCGACCTGCATCTGGATCTTGATCGGATTGGAACGAATGATCGTCGCGATCACGTCGGCCGACGATACGAATTCGCCAACCGCAACATCTCGAGCGGTAACGAACCCCGAAAACGGAGCACGGACGATCGTATCTGTAACTTCCTGTTTTGCGATATCGACTTGCGTGCGAGCTGCCTCGACCGAAGCATTTGCACTCGCAATGGCCTGGTTGCTCTGCTTCGCAGTGTTCACCTGTGCCTCAAGCGCTTCTTTCGCGGCGTTTGCTCGCGCTCGGGCAGTGTCGCGAGCGGTTCTATACTGCTCGTACGTGATCATTGCGGTGTCGCCCGATTGAACGAGGTCACGGTACCGCTGTTCGTTCGCCTCAGCCTGACGAAGCTCGGCGAGAGCTTGCTGATAGTTCGCGTTCGCCGATCGCACCTCCGGGATCGCAGACGCGTTGAACGACCCTCCCGGCCCAAGTCCGAGACGTGCTTCTGCCTGACGAACGGCAGCCACTGCCTGCTTCACACCGGCCTCAGCTCCCGCTAGTCGACGTCGTGCGTCGGAGTCGTCGATACGGGCGATCACCGCCCCCTGGCCGACAAAATCCCCAACATTGATCCCTACGTTGACAACCTTGCCGGCCACCTTCGGCGCGACATTCGACGTCTCATCCGCGACTAGCGAGCCAGTTGTCTGCACGACAGCGGGCACGTCACGCGTCTCCGTCTTGACCGTAGTAACGACGATCGGAGCTTCTGCCGGTTCCGCATTGGCATTCGGCACTCCTCCCCTGTTACCCTGAGCGCCAGATGAGCCGCACGCAGAACTGAACGCAACTGCCGCGAGGATTATAAAAATAGCTGCGGCCGGTTTTTGCCCGGCCAGATTTGATAAAGCCATACGAACTTTTGTTAGTTAAAGATTCTATAACACGGGGTTGAGCGCAATCATCAGGATTGTGTAAAGTTTTGTAAAAGCAATATTTAGGATTACGTGCGAAGTTAGACTAAGTTTCTCGAAGCAGGGTTCTTGACTGAGATACAAGGTCTGGGAGTGTTGTCAAAATGGTAGAAGAAATTAGTGCGGTCGAGCTCAAAAAAAAGCTGGACGATGGAGATGATTTTCAACTGATCGATGTTCGGCAGCCGGACGAGTACGCCTTTGCAAAGATCGAAGGTGCAAAGCTAATTCCGTTGGGTGAGATCCCAAACCGCGTTGGTGAATTGGACCCGCAGAAAGAGGTGATCCTCCACTGCAAGATGGGCGGCAGAAGTGCCCGTGCTATTGAGTTCCTAAGAGCTTCAGGCTACACCGGCCCACTCAAGAATCTCCGCGGCGGGATCACAGCGTGGTCAAATGAGGTCGATCCTAAGGTCCCGAAGTACTAGCATTGCTACTACGAGAGGTACGGTGGCACGTGCGAGGTGAACATAGCGGGGTCTGATCATCGGTGGCTGAGCTCCCACGTTTTGACCGGAAGTCGATAAGAAGGCGAGGTATCAGAATGTCGCTGCATGACAGGCTGCGTGACGAGATCTACGGAAGTGCGGAGGATCGGCAGGACTTAGAGGTCTATGCTGACGGCATCTCGTCACTTCTGGATTCCACGGCATTGCACGTTCTTGGCCGAAGACTGCTCCTCGCGATCACTGCGGA
>JAQSDP010000082.1 GCA_029945985.1 bacterium
TCTTCCTCGACGGTGACCAGGTCACCTGGGCCGAGAAGATCATTCGCCCGATCCTGGTCTACGGCGGGCTGATCATACTCTTGCGAATCTTCGGGAAACGCGAACTCGCTCAACTCAATCCGCTCGACCTCATCGTCATCCTCTTGCTGTCGAATACGGTCCAGAACGCGATCATCGGCAACGACACTTCGTTGGTCGGCGGCATCGGCGGCGCGGTCGTCCTGTTGGGTGTGAATTCGTTCTTCGCCCATCTGAAGTTTCGCAGTGAGAAGATCGAGACCTTGATCGAAGGAAAGCCCCTAAAAGTCATCGACCACGGCAAAATCGACGAAAAGCAACTCACACGCGAATTGCTGACCGAGAGTGATCTCGACATAATCGCCCACGAAAACGGCCTTGAGGACCGCCATGACATCGACCGACTGGTCATCGACACGAACGGAACTTTCCTCGTCGACGGCAAGGACGAGGTCAAGGACGCAAAATTCAAGCGCGATGTATTGAAGAAGATCGACGAACTCTCAAAGCAGCTTAAAGATCTTAACGCAACGCTCAAACAGGCAGGGTAGTTGTCACTACACATTCGTTGCGTTCTTTCCGCCTTTGCGTGAAACTTAGGATTTATGACTGTTCGAGTTCGTTTTGCTCCGTCGCCGACGGGTTATTTTCATATCGGGTCCGCACGGACCGCGCTGTTTAACTATCTCTACGCTCGCCACACCGCCGGCAAGTTCCTGCTTCGCATCGAGGACACGGACCTCGCCCGCTCGACCGAAGAATCGACGCGGTCCATCCTCGAGGGCCTCGAATGGCTCGGATTTGCTCCGGATGAAGAGATCGTTTTCCAGTCGAACAATGCCGACAAGCATCGGGCGATCGCGGTGAAACTGCTGGAAGAAGGCAAGGCTTATCGGGACTTTACGCCGAAAGCTGAGAAGGCTGAGGGCAGTGTCAAGGACGCCATTAAGGAACGCGCACGAGCCGAGCAGGGCGAGAAGAACATGAGGGACAATCCGTTCCGCGACATCACTGAAGTCGAAGCCGAGACTCGCATCGCCAATGGGGAACCGTTCGCGATCAGGCTGAAAGTCGCTGAGACGGGAACGACGGCATTCGAAGACGGCGTATACGGCCTGCAGGAACGCGATTATGCCGAAACCGAAGACCTCGTGCTGCTGCGTTCGGACGGCCATCCACTCTACAATCTCGCCGTAGTTTGCGATGACATTGAGATGGGCATCACGCACGTCATCCGCGGCCAGGACCACCTGACGAACACGCACAAGCAGATCCTTATCTATCGTGCGCTCGGCGTCGAGCCGCCCAAGTTTGCCCACCTTCCGCTGATAATGGCGCCGAACAAGGGGAAGCTCTCCAAGCGAAAGCACGGCGAGGTCGTCTCAATGACAACCTACCGCGACGCGGGATTTCTCGCAGAAGCCTTTAGAAATTTTCTGGCTCTGCTCGGCTGGTCGGCGAGTGAAGAACGTGAGATCTATTCGCTCGACGAACTGATCCAGAAGTTCTCGCTCGAAGGCATTCATCGCTCGAACGCGGTCTTCAATTTCAAGGAGAATGACCCGCGACACTGGACCGACGACAAGGCGATGTGGATGAACGCCGAATACATCCGCACGATGCCCTTGAGCGACTTGCTGCCGCATGTAAAGGCTGAACTAAAGTCGGCTAAACTTTGGCGCGAAGAATACGAACCTGACGGCCGTGCGCTCGTCGCGACCGTTCCGTCGACCGAAGCCCAGGCCTTCGAAGCCTCAACCGAGATGGCCGACCGCCCGGGGACGATCGCTCTCGAGCCGCTAGATGTCGGGACCTACGATTGGTTCGTCCGCACGATCGACGCTATAAGGGCCCGCTTCTTCACTCTCAAGGATTTCTCATCGCAAGGCCGAGCATATTTCAGCGAAGACTTCGATTTCGACCCCGCCGCCGTAGCCAAGAACCTGACGAAGTTCCCCGAACTCCGCGAATGGCTCCCCGAGCTGGCCGACCGATTCGAGGCGGAGTTCCAGGCGGAAACACGACCGGTAGGGAGTGTGCCCCTTCGTGAACCAGAGGTCCTGCCCTTCAACGAACACAATATCGAAACCGTCATCAAAGCCTTCACCGAAGAGAAAGGAACCAAACTCGGCGTAATAATGAACGGCGCCCGAACCCTGCTCACCGGCGTCGCTGTCGGACCGTCGATGCTCACTGTATTCGAGATCATCGGCCTCGAACGCACACTCATGCGGCTGCGAAGTCAGGTCGCCTGGAATTCCGAAGTTGATGGCTCTACTTAAATCGCTTTCATTTTGGATGGGGACGAGTGTTTCTATTCTTGCATGGGTAGCCGTAATGGCCGTCGACTTTAAGAATAAGTTCGATGGGTTATGTATGGATTGCGATAATGACTTCGGCGTTCCGTTTGCGATTTACCAATCAGGTGGGCTGGCTCACGCAACCAAGATCCTATGGACCGGCCTCTTACTGAATTTTGTAGTCGTCAGTCTTTCGAGCCTTTTTCTTGGTTTCATCGTATTTCGTTTGCTGGATCGAGAGCGTAGGCATAGGGGGAATTAAAAATGAAAGGATTTAAAACAAACATTGAAAAAGAGACGCTTAAGAACAAGAACTTTCGCAAGGTACTTTACACGTCAAAACACAGTCAGCTTGTGCTGATGAGCCTGAAGCCGAAAGAAGAGATCGGGGCGGAGACGCATCCGGAGAACGATCAGTTTCTGAGGTTCGAGGGCGGCCGAGGACGGGTGGAGATCGACGGAAACAAATACACCGTAAAAGACGGTGACGCCCTAGTGATCCCTGCCGGAGCAAAGCACAACGTGGTCAACACGTCGGCGACCGACGACCTAAAGCTCTACACGATCTATTCGCCCCCGCACCACAAAGATGGGATCGTCCGCAAGACCAAAGAAGAAGCCGAAGCGAACGACCAAGAGTTTGATGGAAAGACCACCGAAAAGATGAAGAAATAGATCGGCATTCCACACCGGCTTTACGCGGCTGCTGCAGAGAACCGCGTAAAGCCGAGCCGTCCTTCGACAGCCTTTGTAAGAAAATTAGACTCGCCGCCGTTAACGATCCAGGTCTCGATCCCCTCCCGCTGACATAACATTGCCGCTTCCAGTTTCGAGTTCATTCCGCCCGTACCCAATCCAGAATCGCGCTCTTCTACCAACGCCCGAGCGTCATCGATATTGCTGACCTGCTCTATCAATCGCGCGTCCGCGTGTAAGTGAGGATTCTTGTCGAAAAGGCCGTCAATGTCGCTGGCGAGCACGAGTAAATCGGCTTTGATCAGCACGGCAACGAGTGCCGAGAGTTTATCGTTATCGCCGAGCAGAATTTCTTCTACAGCGGTAGTGTCGTTCTCGTTCACGATCGGCAGGTACGAATATTTGATCAGCTCTTCGATGGTGTTCAGCGTGTTATGCCGTGACGTTTCGTTCTCAAAATCGCGATAGGTCATCAGGCACTGAGCCGTCGGAATGCCCAGGTCGCCGAACACCTCATTGTATGTCCGCATCAGCAGCGGCTGCCCGATCGCGGCCATCGCCTGTTTCGACTCGATCGGCTTTCCCGCGTCTTTGATATTGATATATTGCTTCGCCGCCGCGATCGCTCCCGACGAAACGAGCACAATGTCGAACTGATCACGAAGCACGAGTATCTGCCTGCCGATGTCCTCGATCTTCCCGCGCGATATCAGCCGCGTTCCGCTCGTCAATGTTGACGTCCCGATCTTCAGGACGAGTCTCTTTTTCATCTAATTCCTGACGTGCCCGTCACCAAACACGAACCACTTGTTCGTCATCAAATGCTCGGCCCCCAGCGGCCCGCGAAAGTGCAGCTTCTGCGTCGATATCGCGATCTCCGCCCCAAGCCCAAGTTCGCCGCCGTCGGTGAATCGCGTCGAAGCATTGTGATAAACCGCCGCACAATCGACGCGCTTCATAAACTCGTCAGCCTTTACAGCGTTTGAAGTAACGATCGTCGCCGAATGCCCGCCTGAATGCTTGTTGATCATATCGATCGCTTCATCCAGGCCATTCGCAACCCCGATCGCGATTTTCGCTGAAAGAAATTCCTCGTCCCAGATCTCATCATTCTCTATCGGAATAGCGCCCGGGTTCAAACTGCAAACTTTCGCATCGCCAAAGACCTCAACCGATATCGCCGAAAACCTCGCGACTAGATCGGATACCAAGTGACCAATATTCGGAACGACTCGATCGATCAAAACCTTATCGAGAGCATTACAAACACTCAGCCGCGACTTTCCGTCCACGGCGATCCTCAACGCCATCTCAAGATCAGCCTCGCTATCGACATACAGAAAATTATTCCCGCGCCCACTGACGATCACCGGCGCCGAAGAATTCTTCAAGACGAAGTCGATCAACCCGTCACCACCGCGAGGAATGACGAGGTCAAACTTCTCGCGGTCTCCATGGATCAACGAACGCGTCTCATCACGCGAAAGGTCAAGATAACGAACAACTTCCGTATTGGTACCAAGAGCACGATGCCAAAGCTCGACCAATAAAAGATTCGTGTTCCGGGCTTCCTTCCCGCCTTTCAATAAGATCCTATTGCCGCCCTTGATCGCGATCGCGGCGGCTTCGATGGTTACGTCCGGCCGGGCTTCGTAGATGATCAGCACAGTCCCGAACGGCACCCTTCGATTCTCGATCCGAAGGCCGTCTTCGCGAACATGAGATGAAATAACGAAACCTTCCGGATCCGCTTGGGCGGCAACGCTCTCCACCGAACGGATCATCGCGTCGATCTTTACGTCGTTCACTTTCAGCCGGTCGATGATCACTGCATCACCGTCCGGACACACAGAAAGATCCGCCGCGTTCGCCGCGAGGATGGCCGCTCGCTCAGAATCCAGCAATGATGCAAGCGTGCCAAGTATGTCCTGCTTATTTAAGTCCGCCATTAAAACAAGTTATTATCCTCTGACAATGAAACTATTCTCGCTTATAGCTTTAACCCTCGCAATCATATGCGTTTCGCAAGCTGTTTCAGCGCAAACGAAGACCATCATTCTCGTCCGTCACGCTGAGAAGGCTGATGCGACCAGCCAAGACCCGGAACTTTCGGCCGAGGGAAAACAGCGGGCCGAGCGGCTCGTAAGAATCGGCGGCAAGTATAAGCCGGGGGCATTCTACTCGACCAATTTCAAACGCACACGAGACACGCTCGCACCGCTCGCCGCGAAACGAAAACAGCAGGTCGCGATATACGACGCCCGCAAGCCAGCCGAACTTCTCGACCTGATCACCAAGAGCAAGATCAAACGCCACATTATCGCCGGCCACAGCAATTCGGTCCCGGGCCTTGCGAACTTCATTGTGAAAAAGGACGTGTTTAAGAATCTCGACGAGTCCGAGTACGGCGTGATCTGGGTCATTCGGATGAAGGACGGCCAGATCGTCAAGACCGAGGTGATACCTTACTGAAATGAGAAGAGCTACTCCCGCGATCTTCGCCATCCTTCTGCTCACGGTCGGATCTTTCGCGCAATCGCCCGGCGATAAGTTCTGGAACGAGCTGAAAAAGCTCTGCGGTAAGGCCTACGCCGGAGCTATCGTCGCCGACACATCACCGAGCCCCGATTTCACCGGGAAGGCGGTGGTAATGCACGTCCGCTCTTGTGGGGCCGATCGCATCCGTATCCCTTTCTTCGTGGGTGAAAATCGCTCGCGAACGTGGGTGCTGACGAAGAACGGTAACCGCATCGAGCTCAAGCACGATCATCGTCACGAAGACGGCACGCCGGATAAGGTCACGATGTACGGCGGCACGACCACGAATCCGGGCGAGCCCACACGCCAGTTCTTCCCCGCGGACGAAGAGACGACCCGCGTGGTGGCACCGCCCGTTGGACGAGCTCCGTCGCCCGCCGCAAACATCTGGTGGATCGAGCTCGTTCCGGGCGAGCATTACAGCTATAACCTGCGTCGGCTCGGCGGCGATCGTCTGTTTACGGTTAAGTTCGACCTTACCAAAGAGGTTACCGCCCCGGCTGCTCCTTGGGGATGGAAAGACTGATAGCGTGCGAGGACTCGGCGCAACGATAGACAGGCTAAAGCCTGAACTCTGAACTGATCGAACCCTTTACCAACCTACTTCTTGTTCTTCTGATCTCTCGCAAAGTATCCTTCACGGTGGGTGAGGCGTACTTTCTGTTTCGAAAGTTCTGGATTTACGACCTCGATCGCAAGCCTCCGATACGATCCGTCGAATGCCGGATTCGTCGGCTCATAGGCAAGCAGATATTGCGACCGCATTTCTTCTTCGATCTGCTTGAACGCCTCACGAAGCTGCCGTTCGTTACGCGGGAAGAACGCCCGTCCGCCGGTTCGCTCCGAGATCCGTTTTAGCGCACCTTCATCGACGCCCGCATAGAAATTGTCGCCGATCCCGATCGAATAGATCACAGCTTCGGCTCGCTGAGCGGCTTGAACCGCATCGTCCAACTTCTTACGTCCAGAAGTGTTCACGCCGTCAGATAAAAGTATGATCGCCCGGCGCGTCTTATCAGGCGAGAACCCTAGGACGTCTTCCGACGTGACCCAGATAGAGTCCCAGATAGCGGTCGAGCCTGCGACGGACGTTCCGGTACTCGAGATAGGCGGTGTCGGAGCCATGACGCCTCCGCCGATGTAGCCGGCCGGAGCTACAAATTTCACACGATCGATCGCCCGACGCAGCCGCGTCAGATTGCTAGTCATGCCTTGTTCGAGCGTCGATTCGCCCGTAAAAGATACGACCGCGACCTCGTCCTTTTCCGGACGAATAAAGGATTCAAGAAACGATATGGCCGCCATCTTTTCTTCCGGCAGCGTGCGCTCTTGCGAGATGCTGGTGTCGATCAGGATCGCAAGGCTCAGCGGCAGATCGACCTGACGAGCGAACGCAACCACGTCCTGCGGTTTGCCGTCTTCCAGAATTCGAATGTCTTCCTTCTTAAGCCCGAGCAGCAGACGAC
>JAQSDP010000083.1 GCA_029945985.1 bacterium
CCGGCCAGCCGTAGTTAGTTCCTTTCTTGATCAGGTTCAGTTCGTCGCCGCCTTTCGCACCGTGCTCGATCGTCCACAGGCGGCCTTTATCGTCCGACGAATTCTATTTCTACGACATCGGAACCGAACACCGGCCGTTCAATCGATGGATATTCAATACATTCAATGACGTGAGCGTCAAGATGTTTCCGCACCTGAGCGACGGGTTGATCGCAGTTTGCGGCCTGCCCGCTTCTGGACGCCTCGTATGACAATCGTTTCACCTGGACCCGCCGCGTGGCCGGCAGCGCATTGATCGCGTAGATCTCGAAGCTTAAAGCGGCTCGCCCAGCCGGAGTTCAAATCTCTAACATAACCTCGCCCAGAGAAAGCAGATCATTAAGCCGAACTAGTAACGAAGCGCACAATAAAACGATGGGGGGCAATTTCCTTAGGAGTCCTGTTGAAAGAGACGAACCTGCAGCAAAAGGCCGCCGATGCAACGGCGGCCCTAAGGATTAGAAAGTATCAGAGTTGGCTTCAACAGAACTACGTCAATTTCCGAATCTCATGTACACGCTGAAAATGTGGCCGTTGTGGCTGGTGTACCGCGAGTCGAGCAGTAAGAACTTCCGGCCGTCCATCTCAGGAGCAAGAGCGTCGACCGGGTAAGGGCTAAGGTTGTTCAATTGCCAATCGTCCATTTTGAACGGCTCGTATAGATATCGCACCCCGAGAGCAACGTTCCGGAAGATCTGGTAATTGGAGTCAATGCTGAATTCCTGGTAGCGGTATTCGGCTTCCGGGAAATCGTACGCCGTGGCGTTCAGCAGAGCCGTCGGCGCGAGAGCGGTCAGGTTATCGGTCGTCATCAGGTCGCGGCCGAGGTTGAAGTTGTAGTTCACGTCGAGGTACCACTTAGTTTGGTAAAGATATGTAGAGACGCCGACGCCGAAATTATCGTTTGTATTGCGGTCGTCGCGGTTCCAGCGGTTCCTTATGTCGAAGGGTACGCCAGTCTTCGCTATCGACTGCAGCGATGAGTTGTAATGCTCACGCGAGTAGTTCGCGTAAACTGTGGTGTTCTCCTTCACGTTGTAAAGCACCTCGATGCCGGCCCGGCGTTCGATGTACCTCGTCAACCCGTAGAAGTTCTGGTCGTAATCGTCGGAGAAGTACAAGAAATCGCCCGAGAAGCCGAGCGTCGGCGTAGCTGCCCACTGCCATTGGATTTCACATCGTGGCGGATCCGCTTTGCCTGGTCAAACATTCTGAGCTGCTGATTCTCCAGCGGGCCGACTATATAGGCGTCTGGTGTCCGCACCTGGTAGCGATAATCCAGGTCGGTCTTCAGTTTCTTGAACGGCTTCCACATCACGGAGGTGATGTATTTCTGCTCGTTCGTTTGGTCTGCCTGCCGGTGTGTCCGGTCCCATCTCTCCCATTCGAATTCGCCTTTCCATCTAAGGTTCGAGAAGATCTCCCAGATCACCTCGCCGCCAGCCCTTTGTCGGGTGTAAGATGCGGGCTCGTTCTCGATTGGTTTCGGTTGTCCGGGAAGGCTATAGCTGCCTTGAATTGAGGGCCGCCACCACGCCTCCAGGAATGCGGCGTAACCCGGGAACAGGATCGGCTCCGTGTTGTTGTGCTCGCGGTAGGCTTTGTACCTCGCATTGAACGTGAGATTGCTCCACGGCCGGGTAGTGAAAAGCTGGTCCACCGTGATGTTCTCGATCTCACCGTTGAGGCTGTCCTCGGGGAGGTTGGCAGGATCGGTCACGTTCAACGGAGCCCCGGTCTGTGTATTGAGCGTGTATGGGACGAACGGGTCGTTCTGACTCCACCGCTGCCAGCCGAACGCCCCCGCCCAGCGAGAATCGAGCGGCAGGTTAACGAAGCCGGTGATCATTATCCCTTGCGCTTCGTTGTCCGGCATCGCTCCGTGCAGGCCGCGGGCGAACGCCATGCGGTTGAAAGCCCCGCCGGTCCCGGTCGTCGCTTGGTCCGTCAGGCGGAACGGGTTGTCGTAAACGTAAGAGTTAATGTCATTGCTGAAGTTCGAGTATGTATACTCGAAATTCACGCCCCAATCTTTGGTCAAGTACCCGGCCACGAAAGCGAAGTTGGTCGTGCGCTGATCGATCTCAGCGGGCAGTTCCACCGAATGGACACGGAAGGTGTCGCCGATGCTGGTTCCGATCCTTTCGTAGGTACCCGTACCGAGCGGCCGCTGGCCGAATCGCTTCGTGTCGAACACGCGAAAGCCGACATAAAAGTTCGACGTCACGTTGTAGCGCCCGTCGACTGAAAGCGTTTGCCGCTGGCTTCTGAGGTCGAACCTGGTCGCGCTGTTCACATAGCTCTTCGTCGCCGCGATGAGAGCGGGATTGGGAACTGTCGTCCCGGCCATCGGCGGGTCGAGGGCCTGCAGATCCGCCTGCACGCTGTCCGCTACGGTGTAGATCCCCGGCCCTGCGCCCCCGAGCAAAGACGCGACGCCCCGGGCGTAAAGGTGCGGTTGCGAATCCCAAGTTCCTTTCAAACGGAACCGACCGAATTGGCCGCCTTCAATGTAGTACTGCTGATCGCGTTCGGAGACGTTCCTCGCGGCGAAGTTGAGGAAGGTCGGTGAACCTTCCGGGTTGTACTCGAACGAACCGCGGCGGAAAAGAAATCCGTTACGTACGCTCTTGTATTCTTCAAATTTGGACGGGCGTTCACCGTTAACATCGCGGTATTGCCCGCCGATCTCAAGGACGTATTTGAAGTCCTTTTGTGTTTCGGTATCCGATCCGCCGCTCGTTTGATCCTTGGTGGCGGCCGGGCTGGGTGTTTGCGTCTGAGCTGAAACCAACGAACAGAATAGGGTCAGCGACACAAGAACCAGTCCAGTGAAGATCCGATCGATCTTGCTTCTTTTTGTCGACATGGTTTCCTCCTGTATCGAGCCCTACCGCTGCAGGTTGATGCCCGACGGGTGATTGGAGCCGTGCACCTGCGAGTGGCATTGGGCACACGACCGGCCTAAATTGAATGACGAATTCGGCCGACCGGGTACGGTTTGGTGCCGACCCTGGATGTGGCATTGCTGGCATAGCATCGGGGCACGCTGTTTCAGAAGGTTCGAGTTGTTGGAGCCGTGTGGCTTGTGACAATTCGAACAGTTCTCCCTGACGGGTGCGTGTTCCCAAAGGAACGGCCCGCGGAACTCGGCATGGCACGTGTAGCACGTCTCGTTCACGGTGGGCGTCCGCATCATCTTCTCCCCGATGGAGCCGTGTGGCTCGTGGCAGGTAGAGCAAGACATTCGGCTCTCCCGATCCTCGTTTCTGAAGAGATGGGTCGATCGCTGGAACATCGCCTTCCTGACATCGCTGTGACAAGAGACGCACGTGTCCGTCACTGTGGCGAACTTCAGGAGTTTGGATTCGGCTTGCATCGGCGCCAAGCCGAGTTTCAGCATTCCGCCCTCTGTTCCTCCACCGGCACCCGGATGGTGCGGGGAGTGGCACGTCACGCAGGTGAGCCCCGCTCCCTCGTGTTTGCTGCCACGCCATTGTGCATGCCCGTTCACTTGAGAGTGGCACGATTGGCACGATGCGACGGACTCTTTCGCGGGTAGCTTCGCGGGGTTCTTTATTTTTGTTGGATCCCCGCCGCTGTTTATGTGTTCTGTGGGGTTGCCGTGACATGCAACGCATGATGCCGAGGAGGCAAAGTCCCCGGCGTTGGTTCTGCCAATGTTCCACTTGTCGGGAGCCTTGCCGTGCGGAGTCCTTCCGAAATCGCGGACGACCTTTTCGTGACAGGTCGCACACGCGTTTTCATCCACATTAGCAAAGACTGAAGCGGAGTCGGTTACTGTAGCGCCTTGTTCAAGGGCTGCTGACGAAACGTTGCGCCCATCACGGAGCGCAAATGCCACAACTGCAAGCATCGTCAGCAGGAATGCTATTCCTTTTATCTTTCCTGCTTTGTTTGATCGCTTCATGGTGACCTCCCCCCATGTCGAGGATGGGGTTCTGCTGCCTTTATTCTCCCGTCTTCTATGGCATACCGTGATAGTCGTCACAAATCCTGGAATAAATCCGTACTGCGATAAGAGGTGACTGTTAGAATCGAGAGCAACAAGGAGAATAAAGGTGGAATCCGTGAATACATCGATTTGGCGGCTTGGCGGATTGAACTGGAGGGCACTTCTCCATCGCGTCTGGACAGAAATTTATGCCGGGCATTTACTGGTCCACGCAGCGGCCCTCGCATTCTATTTTCTCTTCGCCATTTTCCCGTTGTTGATCTTCCTCGTGAACGTGCTTGGGTTCTTCGTGTCGGCTGGCCGGGATCTGCGGTTCAACCTGATAGCTTTCATAAAAAGCTCGCACCCTCTCTGGCATTCACGCTTATCTCCTCTACGGTGACGAGATTGCCACATCATCGGGTATCGCAAAGTTACTTCTTGGCGGGGTCGCTGCCCTTTGGTTCGGATCGCTAGGCGTGACAGCGCTGACCGAGTCGCTGAACGCGATGTACGGCGTGCGCGAGTCCAGAACGTGGCTGCAGGTGCGAGCGGCAGGGGTGGGCTTGACGATCATTCTGCTTACGGTAACGCTCGTAGCCCTGCTGCTGGTCGTTTACTCGGGTACGGTGGGGAGATCGATTGCCGGTTCGCTCGGGCAGGAGGCCTCATTTGGGGCTTTCTGGACCATTGCCCAGATCCCTGTCGCAGTCGTCTTCGTGCTCATAGCCTTCGCGATCATTTATTACTACGCTCCTGATGTCCGCCAACAGAGGTGGTACTGGATCACACCCGGCTCACTCATTGGCGTAGCTCTCTGGCTGACCGCGTCTTTTGTATTGAGCACTTACTTGCGATTCGCTGATTCTTACTCGGTAACGTACGGATCGCTTGCGGGAGTAATGGTACTTATGCTCTGGTTCTACCTTACGGGCTCCGCGATCCTTATCGGCGGAAAGATCAACGCTGAGATCGAGAACGCCGCCGCACGAGCAGGATTCCCGGATGCCAAACTGCACGGCGAACGGGACGCTAATCCCGAAACCGAGCCCGCTGATTAGGCAAACGCATTTAGCCTATGGCTGCGCCCGCACCGCTTGATCGCCTTGCCGAACTAGGAGTGCAGAAACTTCCGTGAGTTTCCAGTCTTGGAAGAACTTGCGGAGCCTCATATGCTCAGCGCCCCACAAGAAGGCAAGTTCCCATTGCGATAACCCGCTCAATCCAAACGCCATTCTTTTCGGCGTAACGAATTATGCCGGATGCCCTAAACGCCGAAACAGCCTTTCGGTAACATCCTGACACAAAATTCGACACAGTTGGGTTTTATTGAAGGGAAGAAAACTCGTGAGAATGCCAATGTTTATTGGAGGCGGCGATCGGAATCGAACCGATGAATAAAGGTTTTGCAGGCTTTTTCGGTAAACTTAAGCTGTTTTGCGTAAGCCTGTGATGCCCTGTTTTACTGGGTTCTCGTCAGTGTTTGAGGGTGTTTCGCTTTGCGTTATCTCACCATCTTGACACAATTTTGACACAACTGGCAGAACCTCAATTAACTTCTCAAGTTTTGAGGTGGCAGACTCCTGCATTCCTTCACTGACGTGGAGATATGTATCAGCCGTTACAGCGATGCCGGAATGCCCTAAGCGCTCACTAACTACCTTGATGTTCTCCCCTGCCTCCAGCAGCCACGTCGCGCTTGTGTGACGCATGTCATACGGACGCATTGCAGGTATATCCGCTTTCTCAAGTAGAGCCTTAAACTTGCGGTTGAGATTCGAGAGTGTGAAGGGCGTCCCGATCTCGGTAGGGAAGACGAGATCAAGGTCCGTCCAATAAGGCCCCGTCTCCATTCTGAGTTTTAGTTGCTCATGTCGATGCCGCTTGAGTTGTTCCTGTAGCGTTGCCGAGATCGGGATCGTCCGGCGCGACGAGTCATTCTTAGGATCAGTGAATTGATATTCGCCTTTCGGGAATCGCACGAGCGCCTTTCTTACTTTGATCGTTCTATCGGTGACGTTCGCCCACGTCAGAGCAAGGAACTCCTCCGGCCTTAAGCCTGTTTCCAGGTCGAACATTATCAGCGTCTTCCAATATAGAGGACTGACACGAATAAGGCTTTGATACTCAGCGTGAGTTAATACCCTGTACTCCCGCTTGCGTTGTTTGGGTAGCGTCACTTCGCACGGATTCTTTACGATGAGATCACGCTGAATGAATTCCTTGAAGGCCGACTTCAGGATCATATTCAGGTAGCGGATCGTCCTGGGGGAAAGGGAAAGGGAATCGTAGAGAGCTGATATGTCGTCGCGGGTGATCTTATTAACCGGCTTGGTGCCGATCGTCTCTTTCGCGTAGCGGTTATAAACCTTCTCGTAATCGTCCTTGGTTTGTCGCTTGACCTTCTTTTCTACGACGTCGGACAGGTACCGGCTGAATAGGGAATTGAGAGACTCTTTGTGTCAATAACGACGCCCACAGGGAGCTCGACAAGGCGGGAACCGGCGCGGGAAAGCACTTCCTTTATTTCTTCCAGGTCTCCGTCGGTGAGCGTGCCCTGCGGCTGTAGCGGTCCGATCGGCCTGATCCTCAGGGTCCAATCTTCGTTGTAATACTCGTCAAAGCACTTCCCGCAGACCGGGTTATCTTCGACCGATGTGACGTCGTCGTATTCGGCACAATGCATGCACATGCCCCGGCTGTTGAATGTTGGTTCGTCGTATCCGTTCATGTTCATCCTCCTTCAGTGGCTCGGGCAGAATTCGCCCTTGCCGTACAAAGCCCAGCCTTTCGTTTCAAGTTGTCGTCGGGTTGCGGTATCAGCGGCTTTGCAGATCCGGCACTTCACCGGAAGAGGATCGTTGTCGTATTTGTGGTTGAACTCTTCAAGCTCGAGCTCGACCAGGTTGGCATAGTCGTCAGAGGGAATAGTTGTGGTATCGTACATATAGAAATCTCCTAGTGTTTTGTCGATGCTCGGAATTTCTCTGGCTTATTCGGGTTGCAGCCCGGGTAA
>JAQSDP010000084.1 GCA_029945985.1 bacterium
AGAGACGATCAAAGTTCCCACTATCATCGGACACGAGTTCGTCGGGGAGATCGTCGATGTCGGCTCGAACGTGCTCGACTTCAAGGCCGGCGATATCGTAAGCGTCGAAGGCCACCTCGTCTGCGGACGCTGCCGAAACTGCATGGCTGGCCGCCGCGCGTTGTGTGCCAACACCCGCGGTGTAGGGGTGAATATGGACGGCGGATTCGCTGAGTTTATCGCAGTCCCGGTTACCAACATTTGGAAACACGAGCCCGGGATTGATCTTGACGTAGCTGCGATCTTCGATCCGTTCGGCAACGCCGTGCATACCGCACTTGAATTCGAGGTCTTCGGTGAAGACGTTCTCATAACAGGCGCCGGCCCGATCGGCATCATGGCCGCCGCGGTTGCTAAACACGCAGGTGCACGGAACATCGTCATTACCGACGTAAATCCATATCGACTCGAACTTGCCGAAAAGATGGGTCATGTTTCCAAGGCCATCGACGTCAGTAAACAGTCGATCAAAGACGTACAAAAAGGACTTGGGATAAAGGAAGGCTTCGACGTCGGCATGGAGATGTCCGGCGTACCGGCTGCGTTTAAGGACATGCTCGCGAACATGTTTCACGGCGGCAAGATTGCGTTCCTCGGCATCCCCAGCGAACAGTTCGCCATCGACTGGAAGACCGTGATCTTCAACATGATCACCATCAAAGGCATCTACGGCCGCCAGATGTACGAAACTTGGTACCAAATGTCCAACCTCCTCGAAGCCGGCGTCGACATCTCCCCTGTCATCACGCACCGCTATTCCTACAAGGACTTCGAACAAGGCTTCGCCGCGATCAAGGAAGGAAACTGCGGAAAGGTGGTGCTGGATTTCTCCGCAATCTGATGTGCCTGTGCAACGTTAAGTAACTTTACAAATAGTCAGAATCTAATTATCATCTGGGCAGTTTTCGAGGAGGGCTCTTGGGGAAGAAGATCGCTTTCTCCCGTGAAGCATCGATTTTCTATGCGTCAGCACCTTGCAGTGAAGTGCTGGCGGCTTGGCTTGGAGGCTGCCATATGTTTCGAAGTTTTGTCTATTTAGCATCGTTGTTCATGTTCACTTTTACCCCTCTCTTCGCCCAGTCAACGCAGGTTCCGTCATCGGATAAGCCGGCATCGACCTACCAGGAAAAATCGATTCGTCTGAACGGGATCGACCTGCATTACCTCGATTTCGGAGGAAAGGGAACGCCGTTGATCTTTCTGCAGTCCTTTCATGGTGACGCAAAGGAATGGGTTGATTACGACTTTGTCGGTCTCGCCCCGAGCTTTATAAATACAAATCGCGTCTTTTCCATTACGCGCCGGGGATGGGGCAAATCTGCGGAAGGTGAGGTCTGGAACCTGGACGTTGCCGCGAATGGCGAGGACCTGGTCGCCTTCATGGACGCCGTTGGCCTGCAAAAGGCGGTTTTCTTGGGACGAATTCCCGGAAATATGGATATGACGTGGCTCGCTGAGCATCACCCTGAGCGCGTCGCCGGACTGATCTATCTAGGCTTGCCGGATATTCCGCTTCGGGATAATACCGATCCGGATATCAAGGCCCTCGAGAAGGCCTTTTCCACGATGGCGTGCGATCTAGGTCCGGATTCCAGCCGAAAAACCACGATGCGGGTCCCCTACGTGCCTCACTTTATTTCTAACCCCGAACGCAGAATGAGCGTACCCGCGCTCCAGTTCGAGATGCAGGGCGAATTAGAACGTCCCAGGACTAGGCACCTAGGATGGTTCGACGGGACAGTCGCCGGTACAAAAGACCCGAATTTCAAATTGTGCGATGCCGGAGCCACCGAGTATTTTGTTGCACTGGGAAAGGATGCCGAACGTCAGAAACGGTTGCGCGCTGAATTGGTCAAACTCAATCGAACAGCAGAATACCGGGAGGGTTTCAAGCGGGCGTTCGGCAAGAACCTCCGTATCGCCGTGGAGCCGCAGTCCCGTGACGGGATCACCTCAGAAGAGGCATTCGTAAAATTCTGGAAGGAAGTTCTGCTGCCTTTCTATGTAAAAGAATCAACAGAGTTTATGTCCGAAATAAAATAAAACGCTGTGTCGGAGTTGTCGGGGCGATGCGGTAAAATACTGTGTTGTCCCGATTTTTATTTTCGCGAGGCATTATGTACGGCAAATTCAGCCAACATTTAGATAATACGCTTAACGGGATCCGCGAGGCTGGGCTTTTCAAAAATGAGCGGATCATTGAGGGGCCGCAGAATGCGCATATTGACGTGGGCGGCAGGGAAGTGCTGAACATGTGCGCGAACAATTATCTCGGGTTGAGCGATCATCCGGCGATAGTTGAGGCCGCGAGGGCGTCGTTAGACGAATGGGGATACGGCCTCTCGTCGGTTCGCTTTATTTGCGGCACGCAGGCGATACACAAAGAGCTTGAGCGAAAGATCAGCGAATTCCTCGGCACCGAGGACACGATCCTTTACACGAGTTGCTTCGACGCGAACGGCGGACTGTTCGAGACGCTGCTTGGCGAAGAGGACGCGATCATCTCCGACGAACTCAACCACGCCAGCATTATCGACGGCGTTCGCTTGTGCAAGGCTCAGCGGTTCCGATACAAGAACAGCGACATGGCCGACCTTGAGGCGAAGCTTGAGGAGGCGAAGTCCGCAAGATTCAAGATGATCGCGACCGACGGTGTGTTCTCGATGGACGGCTATATCGCTAAGCTCGACGAGATCTGCGACCTCGCCGAGAAGCACGACGCGCTCGTGATGGTCGACGACTCGCACGCCGTCGGATTCATGGGCAAGACGGGTCGGGGTACGCACGAGCACCACAACGTCATCGACCGCATCGACGTCATCACCGGTACGCTGGGCAAGGCTCTCGGCGGAGCCAGCGGCGGTTACACGAGCGGTAAAAAGGAGATGATCGAACTCCTCCGCCAGCGTTCGCGTCCGTACCTGTTCTCAAATTCCGTCGCCCCACCGATCGTAGCCGCGTCAATCGCCGCGATCGATCTGATCATGCAATCCACCGAACTCCGAGACAAGCTGATGGCCAACACCCGCTATTTCCGCGAAAAGATTGCCGCTGTCGGTCTCGAAGTCCTCCCCGGCGAACACCCGATCGTTCCAGTTATGTTCGGCGAAGCTCAACCCGCCGTGAATATGGCTGAAGCGTTGTTAAAGAAGGGCATCTACGTCATCCCATTCTCATTCCCGGTCGTACCGAAAGGAAAAGCGAGAATCAGGACGCAGGTGTCAGCCGCTCACTCAAAAGAAGATCTTGATTTCGCGATCGACAAATTTGCCGAAGCCAAAGCGGAACTCGGCACCGGCATAAGAGCTGCAGGCTAACGCGTCACGATCTCACCCGTATTTATCGAGCCTCGCTTCACGGATTTGGTGGAACTTCCTAGAATGCGTTTGTAATTTGAAAAGTAAGACGGTAGTCCCTCAACCGTCCTCGCGCCGCTTCCGTCGCGGAGTTCAAAATGCAGATGGGGGAACAGTGAAGATCCGGCCGCTCCGACCGACGCGATCTGCACGCCTTGCTTCACCGTATTTCCGGCTTTCACCAACGCACTACCTTTCTTGATGTGGCCATAAAGCGAGAATTCGCCGTTCAAATGGTCGATCACAACATAGTTGCCATAGAACGCCCGCTCGTCCGATGCCAAGGCCTTCGGGTCGAACTTCCGATCCTCGCTGTCGTCCCTAACCGCCACGACCTTCCCCGCTCCTGCCGCGAACACTGGTACGCCGTAGCTCAAGTACTCGGTCATCTCGTCCGGGCGATTGCGATACCAGTCGTTGTTCGTTCTTGTTCGACCA
This sequence comes from bacterium, assembly GCA_029945985.1. Lineage (GTDB taxonomy): Bacteria > Acidobacteriota > Blastocatellia > Pyrinomonadales > Pyrinomonadaceae > OLB17. The sequence goes on from JAQSDP010000084.1 coordinate 3,834, forward strand.
CGGTAATGCTGTCCTGCTTCGTCGACGATCACGAAGTCGATCGCGTAGCGCTGAAAGTTCGTCTTCTGCCCGATCTGCTCAAAGAAGTTTTGCGTGTAATCAACTCGACGATGATGCGAGTTGTAGTCGTATCCATCCCACACGAGCACTCGACCTTTCAGCGGAAGTATGAGGTCAGTATTCTGAACGAACGATACGGGCTTAACTTCGATGACCGCGGAGTATGTCTTCAAGCGATCTTCCGTGCTGAAGGAGAATTCGAATTTCAGACGTTCAAGCGGGATATCTTTCGGAAGCGTATGGAATGGATTGTAGAACAGGGCTGTGCCTTTCGGTGCGAGCGAGGGATTTCTTGTAAGCTCCAGCGAGGGACGACCGTACTCGTCGTAAAAATCGCGCCAAGCGAGTTTGTCGGCAGCGTCGAATACCGACAACTCGACCTTGTTGATCATCACCTTCTGATCGGAGGTGTTCCGCAGAAGGAAATCAAAATTCAGATGCTGACCCGAATCGCTCGTCGCGATGTAAACCTTACCGGGCCGAACCTCGACCGAAATCGGAGACGTATCCGCGATCAAGGCTGACGTACCAATAATCAAACCAATAAAAAATGTGAACATCGGTTCTTGATACGGTTCTCCATGATGGGAAGTTCGCGCTAAAAGGCGCAGAGCCGAGAAGGACCTGCGCCTTGTTTAACTGAACAACGAACTAGGCAGCGGCTGTCTGCTGTTTGCCCAACGCATCCTTTGCATGGCCTGCGATCGTCGCGAACGTCTCCGGCTGTTTCACAGCGAGATCCGCAAGCGATTTACGATCGAGCTCGATCCCGGCAAGGCTCAGGCCGTGAATGAACTGTGAATACTTCATATCGTTCAGCCGGCAGGCCGCGTTGATGCGGACGATCCACAATTTACGGAAATCACGTTTCTTCAGCTTGCGGCCGGTGTACGCGAAATTCAGTCCGCGCTCAACGGATTCCTTCGCCGAACGATACAGCTTCGATTTAGTGCCACGGTAACCCTTGGCGAGGTCCAATATTTTCCTGCGCTTCTCGGTGCGCTTATTACCACGTTTTGCTCTTGGCATTTTTCACTCCTCCGTCGTGAAACTGAGAATAGAAACTCTCATTTTCAACTATCAATTCTCAATTAATCACGGCCATACGGCAGCATCTTCTCTACGCGCTTCTGATCTGATTCGGATACTAAAGTATCGATATCCAGATTGCGTTTACGCTTGTTCGCCTTCTTCGTCAGAATGTGACGAGCGTGTGAATGGCCGCGTTTGAATTTGCCGCTCGCCGTTGAGCGAAAACGCTTTGCCGCGCCTTTGTGTGTCTTAAGTTTTGGCATAACTCTCTCCTAAAAACTGTTCTAAAAAATTCCGTCGATCAGGTCGTCTCCAGCGGGTGCTTCTTCCGCGGGTTTGATGCGTTCAACCTTCTCTTTTTTCTTGTCCGGGGTCTCCGAAATATCCGCCGCGTCCGGAGCCGCCGAAGTGTGCTGAGCGGCCTTTTTCACGTCGGCCTTGCTCTTCTTCGGGATAAAGATGGTGAACATCTGATATCCCTCCATCTTCGGATAGACTTCGACGTCCGCAATGTCCGCAAGCGCCGCGGTCAGCCGCTTCAAGATCGCATTACCGAGTTCGCGGTGCGTCATCTCACGGCCGCGGAAGGCGATCGCCGCTCGGACCTTATCACCCTCGAGCAGCCACTGCCGGGCGTGCTCCATTCTGTACTCGTAATCGTGATCGTCCGTACCCGGGCGAAACTTGATCTCTTTGACCTGGACAGTGACTTGCTTCTTTTTCGCCTCGTGGGTTTTCTTCTTCTGTTCGTACAGAAACTTTCCGTAATCGATCAGCTTACACACCGGCGGTTTCGCGTTTGGTGCTATCTCGACCAGGTCGATCCCGCGTTTGCGTGCTTCCGCGATCGCGTCGCGCGTATCCATTACGCCCAACGTCTCGCCGTCTTCGGTAACTACACGTACCGACGGGACTCTAATTCTTTCGTTTGTGCGGTGAAGCGGCTCGCGGATACGCGGCTTCCATTTGCCTCCAAATCTTCTAGCGATATTGACCTCCTAAGTTATTTGCGATCTCAGAGTGAACGCGACGCCTTTTGCCGCGTGATCATCTCCTTGAACTCTTCCATCGACATCACACCAATGTCGCCCTGTTTCCGGTCGCGAACTGCGATCGTTTTATCTTCCAATTCCTTATCACCCAGCACCAGCATATAAGGGATCTTGTTGATCTGCGCGTCGCGTATCTTCGCACCGATCTTGTCAGATTTCAAATTCGCTTCAACTCTGAATCCGGCAGCCTTCAACTCATCCATGATCGATTGCGCGTAGTCGTTAATACGATCCGTAATCGGCAGCACGGTCACCTGCACCGGTGCGAGCCACAGCGGGAACGCTCCCGCGTAATGCTCGATCAGCACACCGAAGAACCTCTCGATCGAACCGAACAGCGCCCGATGGATCATAAACGGGCGATGCTTTCCACCGTCGATTCCCATATACTCGAGTTCGAATCGCTCCGGAAGGTTGAAGTCCAACTGGATCGTCCCCAATTGCCAAACCCGCCCGATGGCATCTTCGATCTTGATGTCGATCTTCGGCCCGTAAAACGCAGCCTCGCCTTCGATTCGTTCGTACGAAATGCCGCGTTCCTTTAGTGCACTAGCAAGCTGATCTTCAGCCGCCGTCCAATCCTCGTCGGCACCGAGATAGCCTTTATTATCAGCATCGCCGCGGACAGATAGCTCAAACTTGACCTTATCGAATCCGTACGTCTCGAACACCTTGATCGCGAAATCCAGACAGTCCGCAACCTCGACGTGGACCTGGTCAGGCCGCACAAAGAGGTGAGCATCGTCTACCGAGAATCCGCGCACGCGCATCAATCCGTGAAGCGTTCCAGAAAGCTCTGCACGATAAACTGTACCCATCTCCGAGTAACGCTGCGGCAGATCGCGGTAAGATTTCGGCGACGCTTTATAGATACCGATATGGAATGGGCAGTTCATCGGCTTCAGCCGATATTCCTCGTCCTCGATGCTCGTCGGAGCGTACATCGAGTCCGCGTAATTGCCTTCGTGCCCGCTCGTCACCCACAGATCACGCTTCGCTATGTGCGGCGTGTAAACAAAAC
>JAQSDP010000085.1 GCA_029945985.1 bacterium
AGATGACTCCTCAGCAGACCTCATCCACGTACGGCCCAAGCGCTTTTAGCGCCGTCGACAGATCATTCTGCTTGATCAACAGACTGTCACGTGAAAATGCCGACAGCGGCAGGATCGGGATGCCCGCGTCTGCGAGTATCCGCGAGATCTCTGCCATAAACCCAACTACCGCGAGGTCGAGTACGATGTTGAACGTCAGCATTCGATAGCCGTTCTCGACTCTCGCACTCCCCAAACCCGGCCGCATATTTCCGAGGTCGATCTCATCCAGGATCAGTGTTACCTCATGCGGGTCCATAAAGATCATGAAGGGCGCCGACATCCGCGGGCTTAGTGAATTATCACCAAGCAGTTGCAGCAATCCCGCGCGGGTCATCCCGACCAACGCGAAAGTCTCCGGAACGACGGCGACCTTTGCCGATCTTAAAAGTTCAGCCGCTGAGAGATTCATCAGACTTCGACGATAGTCGTAACAATGACAGGCTTTGTGCCGAGTTCTTTCTGAACGTATCGCTTAAGGTGAATTCGTAGGTTTTCTTTGAAGACGGTCTTGTCTGCGATCTGGTCACGTTTCATTTCGTTGACCGCGGCGGAGACAGCCTCGCGAGCGTGGGTAGCAAAGCCGTTGGTTAGATCGAGTCCTGCGACGCCGTTCAGCGTTATCTGCGGATCACCGACCAGCCGATGGGTGGCCTTGTCGACCGTTACTACTAATGAGATTGCACCGCCGTAAGCGAGTTTCTTGCGTTCACGGACGATGTCGTACTCTATCTCGCCCATCGACTCTTCATCAATAAAAGTCCGATGCAGCTCATGCTTCTCGACCACGCGTGCTCCGAACTCGTCGATCTCCAGAAGATCTCCGTTTTCGATCAGCACGATATTGTTGTCATCGTATCCAGGTACGTGATTCTTGACGAATTCCTTATGCCGGAAAAGCATTCGATATTCGCCATGGATGGGCACCAGATACTTGGGCCGAGCAGTCTCGACCATGATCCGGATATCTTCCTGCGAAGCATGGCCGGAAACGTGTACAAGGCGACGCTTCTCTTCGATGATGTTCGCACCGCGTTTATACAGATGCCCGATAAGCCGCGAAATGTTCTTCTCGTTTCCTGGAATTATCCTGGCCGAAAGCACGACGGTGTCGCCCTTACCGATCTCCATCCCTTTGTACGTCGAGGTTGCCATGCTCCACAACGCCGCACGCATCTCGCCCTGCGAACCGGTCACGAGATAGCAAACCTCATCGTCGTCGTATCGCCGGGCCTCGCTCAGATCGACCAGCGTCCCGTGTCCAACCTTGATCAGGCCCTGTTCCGTAGCGATCTCGACATTCTTGATCATCGAGCGGCCCAGCACACAAACCTTCCGCCCGTATTCGTGAGCAAGGTTAAAGACGATCTGCAAGCGATGTATGGAAGATGAAAACGTCGCAACGAAAAGACGACCGGGTGTTTCTTCAAAGATCTCGCGAAAAGCAGGGATTACGGCTTGTTCCGATGGTGTCCGGCCAGGAACTGTGGCATTTGTCGAATCAGCCAAAAGAGCAAGAACGCCTTCGTCGCCGTAACGTTTAAGCGTTTTCAGATCGTAAGGCGGGCCGATCACGGGCGTATCATCGATCTTATAATCGCCTGTATGGATCACCGTCCCGATCGGCGTTTTGATCGCCAGTGAAAAGCAATCGACCAGCGAATGGGATGCATGGATATACTCGACTTCGAAGGCACCGATCTTCGACACGTCACCCGCCTTCACCCGATGCAGCAGCACGTCGTTCAGCATCTCAAATTCTTCGAGACGCTTCTCCGCCAAGGCGTGCGTGAACCGCGATGCGTAGACCGGAATGTTGAATTTCTTTAGAAGGTAGGCAAGAGCGCCGATGTGGTCTTCGTGGCCGTGAGTCAGGACAAGTGCGGTGATATCGTCTCGATATTCTTCGAGAAAATCGAAGTTCGGTATCGAAATATCAACGCCATACGGAGTCTCCTCCGGAAATCCCATGCCGGCATCCACGATGATCATTTCATCACCGTAACGAATGCCCATGCAGTTCATCCCGAACTCGCCGATCCCGCCCAACGGTATTATCTCTAATCTTCCCAACTTGTTAACCCCTTAAAAATAATAGATTAACACACCGCAGGCCTGAGTCGTTCACATTTGGAACTCGAACGGATTTGATCGGTCGCGACACCTCAGATCGGCTAATAAATTATTCCGTTATGTGAGGTAAGGCACAGACATACCAGTTCAGATCGTGACACATTCACCCGTATTGACTAGGTATGCGCCCATCTATCTGTTCAAATGCAGATTAGGCCAAGGAGCTAGAAAATGAAAAACAGCAAACTGATAATTGCAGTGATATTCGCGGTGCTCCTCTTTTCGGCGGGCAGTATATTTGCTCAGCCAAAGAAGCCCATGCCCATGAAACCGATGCCGATGCAGGGTATGGATATGCCAATGATGCCTAAAGACGGGCATCAGGCATTGATGATGGCTTTTCATCATAACGCTATGGCATTCACACGAGCCCTTTGGGAAATGTCATCGGACGGATCGATCCAGAATGTCGATCTCGCTCGCGCCGCGTTTGCCGAGGTAAAACGAAGCCTCGAAAAGATGGAAGAAGTACATCAGATCCACAAAAGCACAATGGGGAAAATGGATCCGGCAATGATGGAAAAGGTGAAACCGATGATGGAAAAGATGGAGGCTGAGAAAGCATTGCTGAAAGGTCATATTCAAGCCTTGGAGTCCGTAATGCAAAGCGGAACTCCGCGCGCCCATGAAGTGGAAATGCACGCCGCCGCTATGCTTCTTCGACTCGAGAAGATGAACAAGCCCGAAATGAAAATGCCTATGTAGCTCGTGTTTCACGTTCTTGACAACTGGCGAGCCAGTCGATACATTAAGAATGACAATTTAGGGGAGTAGATAGCCCGAAACGGGTTTGCCGTAGTCGTCATTACGAAGTGTTCTTGTCGTTGAACGCTTCCGGCACGGTGAGAAAGTATCGAGACCTTTTACGACGATTTCAAAAATCGGTCGTGAAGGGTCTTTTCCTTTGCGATCTGGCTAAAGGAGATTTTCGCAAAATGATACTTTTCCCTTTCGCGGAGTACTGGTGGTTTTACGGGCTTTTTACCCTCTTCGTTCTGTTGATGCTGGCGTTGGACCTGGGCGTTTTCCATCGGAAAGCGCATGCGGTGTCGTTCAAGGAAGCGAGCATCTGGAGCGTCGTCTGGGTCTCGCTCGCGCTTTTCTTCAACTACATTCTCTACCGCTATGCCCTTTGGAAGTTCCCGCAGGACGAGCGTCTGTTCAGCATTCCTAACTTTAACCCGGACTTGGCAGCATGGACGGTCTCGCTGGAATTTCTGACCGGGTACATCGTCGAGAAATCCCTCTCCGTTGACAATATCTTCATCTTCGTGATGGTATTCGCGTACTTCGCGATCCCGACGAAGTACCAGCACAGGGTCTTGTTCTACGGGATACTCGGGGCTCTTCTGTTCCGCGCTGTCTTCATCGCGATGGGTTCGGCCTTGATGCAGTTCCACTGGGTGATCTATCTGTTCGGGGCCTTCCTGATCATCACGGGGATCAAGATGTTCTTCGCCCACAACGAGGAGATCGAACCTGAGAAAAACTTCCTGATCAGAATGTTCAAGAAGATCATGCCGGTGAGTCCGAGGCTGGACGGGCAGAACTTTTTCTCAAGGATCGACGGGCGGTGGCACGCGACGCCGCTTTTTATCGCCCTTCTGTTCCTTGAGGCAACGGACATCATCTTCGCCGTTGACAGCGTGCCGGCGATCTTCGCCATTACCAAGGAACCGATGATCGTTTTCACGTCGAACATATTCGCGATCCTCGGGCTGAGGTCGATGTACTTCATGCTCGCTGGCGTTATCGATAAGTTTCACCTGCTGAAGTACGGCCTCGCTATCGTGCTCGTATTTGTCGGGCTCAAGATGGTTTGGCTTAACGACGCATTCGGCGGCAAGTTCCCGATCACGTGGTCGCTGGGCATTATCACCGGTGTGATCGCCCTCTCGGTGGTCGGCTCTCTGCTGATCCCGAGGCGCGATGACAAGCTGGCATAAAAAAAGGAGCAGGTAACGCAATGAAGCACACGATAGATTTCTTTCGCAACGCGATAGAGGAACGAGGCAGTCTGTCAGAAGACGAAAGAACACTGCTTTTCATGCTGCCCGTCATCCAGGTCGCTTGGGCCCACGGTGCGATCTCGCCGCGCGAAGCGCTGGCCATATTCGAGATGGCCCGTGAAGACGGTATCGATTCGACTCACTGGTTCAATGAAAAGATCGACGCCTTTCTGGTTTACCAGCCGAGCGCACAATTCTATGAAGATGCTCTCGAACTGATTCGCTCTACCGTCGGCGATATGACAGTCAGGCAGCGCGAGTCTGCCGTTTCCCAGCTCATCTCGCGGTCTGAGAAGGTCGCGGCTGCGGCCGGCGACCGGTCGCCGATGGATGTCGATCACCGAGTGAGTGAGCAGGAAAGCAGAGTGATCGAAATGCTTTACAGAGTCTTCGGCCGCCTCGAATAAGGCCGAGCCAGCGTCCGATGAAACACCGGCGGCGCGAGAGTAACCTCCATTCATTCGACGCCGCCTTCATCGGCCTTGCGATCCGGATGCCCACAAGCTCCGGATCGCTCTATTAGCCTTGCAAACGGCTTGGGATTGACATCACCCGTCCAATTCTATAGCGTTTACAATGACCATTTAAGGGGAGTAGATAGCGCCCTCGGGGGTTTGCCGCTGTCGTCATTATGGAGAGTTCATAGTCGTTGAACCCTCCCGGCGAGGTGAAAAGTATCGAGGCCTTTTACGACGATTTATAAAATCGGTTGTGAAGGGTCTTTCCTTTTGCTGTCGCCTAGAACGCCCCGGCGGGCGCGTCAGCGGTGGCGATATCGAGAGACTCCGTTGCGTTATCGTGCTACGTAAAGGTCGGACTTGTGCAGAAACATTGGAGACTGAATGCTATTTCCTTTCGCTGAATATTGGTGGTTCTACGCGGCATTTCTGCTGTTCGTGTTATTCATGCTGGCCTTGGACCTGGGCGTTTTCAACCGCAAGGCCCACGTAGTTTCATTTAAAGAAGCCGCTGTCTGGAGCGCTGTATGGGTGACGCTCGCACTGACATTCTGTGTCGGGTTTTATTACTACTCCGTTGGGAAATTCGGCACGGAGATAGGCGCGACCCTCGCGCTCGAATTTCTGACCGGATACGTCATCGAATATTCACTGTCGATCGATAATATCTTCGTTTTCGTTCTCGTCTTCAGCTATTTCGGCATCCCGCCTAAATACAAGCATCGAGTCCTGTTTTACGGCATTCTCGGTGCTCTGATCTTCCGAGCGATATTCATCGCGCTCGGCTCCGCGTTGATGCAGTTTCACTGGATCATCTACGTGTTCGGTGCATTTCTGATCATCACTGGCATCAAGATGTTTTTTTCGGGCACGGAAGAGATCGAACCCGAAAAGAACTTTATGATCCGGACCTTCAAAAAGTTCATGCCGGTGACACACGAGATAAATGGCAAGGACTTCTTCCTGAGGAAAGAAGGCGTTCTATACGCCACGCCGTTATTCATCGCTCTTCTATTTCTGGAAATGACGGACATCATCTTCGCGGTCGACAGCGTACCCGCGATCTTTGCTATCACCAAGGAACCGCTGATCGTATTTACCTCGAACATTTTCGCGATCCTGGGGCTGCGATCAATGTACTTTATGCTCGCGGGTGTGATCCACAAGTTTCACCTGATCCGATACGGCCTGGCTATTGTGCTGGTGTTCGTAGGACTAAAAATGGTCTGGCTCAACGATGCCTTCGGCGGAAAATTCCCCGTTACTTGGTCGCTTGCCATCATTGGCGGCACCATCGGAACATCGATCGTTGCGTCACTTATCTTCCCGGCAAAGGAGCCGGCCAATCTGGTGAGTAGCCCGCCCCATGCGGAGGAGTTATCGGAGAGCTCCGAAGAGCGATAACCACTCATTCAGTTCGAGCGATTCGGCACGGCGTTGTGGGTCGATGCCGGATCGCTCCAGTATTTCTTTAACTTCAGGATGGGCGGATCTTAGATTGTTGAAGATCGTCTTCCGCTTTTGAGCGAAGGCGATGCTGATCAGATCGCGAAACGCCCTTTCATCGTCGATCACTTGAGGTTTCGGGTCGAATCTCGCAACGGAACTCGTGACCTTTGGCACTGGTCGAAAAGCTGTCGGCGGCACGTCGAAAAGCTTCTCGACATCGAACGCGGACTCGACCAGAATCGTTAGGAATCCTCGGTCCGAATCGCCCGGCTTTGCCGCGATGCGATCGACAACCTCTCTCTGAAACATCAGAACGAGAGACTGGAATAGATGCCGCTGCGATGAGAGGTGCTGAAGAATAGGCGTGGAAATGTAGTAAGGGAGATTGGCAACGAGTTTTATCGATGCGGCGTTCAGTTCAGCGTTAAGAAGTTCTCGGAAGTCCGTGGCGGTCGCGTCGGCCTCTAAGATCGAGAAATTATCATCCCCGGCAAATCTTTCCCGCAACATCGGAACGAGATCCCGATCCAATTCTACGGCAATGACCTTCGCCCCGGATTCCACCAGATGACCGGTGATCGCTCCCCTGCCGGGACCGATCTCGACGACCGTATCTCGATCTGTTAAGTCAAGGGCAGAAACGATCTTGCGGACGTAGTTCTCATCGACGAGGAAGTTCTGACCGAGGGATCTCTTGGGTTTAGCTCTCTGTGCGTCAGATCTACTCATCCGCTTCTTCTTGTTCTGTGCTTCATCTATTCTTCAACCACCAGATCAAGAAGAATAAATCTGACCGCTGAGATCCGGGTCCTGGGCAAACGGATAGCCTGTGAACTCAATATCTTCGCCATGGCGGGTGATATCAATGTCCTTTAGCCGAAGAGCTT
>JAQSDP010000086.1 GCA_029945985.1 bacterium
AAGGTCACCGGCATCGGCAAACACCGAGCTTTTCTTGTCGGCTGAAAGATCTCCGCCGCCTGGCGGTATCTGTTTGACCTCCTGATCCGAGAGCTTGCGCAATCCTGTCCCGTCCGCGTTCACAACATACGTCGAGGCCTCTGCTTTGAGTGGTTCGCCTGCCCTCTTCCATCTAAAGTAGACCTTCTGGCTGTCCGGCGACCACCGGACTGCTGTCGGTTCATATCCGACCAACTCCGGTCCGCGCATAATGTTGTCGATGCTCAGCTCAAACTTCCTGACCGGTACCGTCTGAGCCGATACGACAAGGGAATTTAGACAAACAGCGACAATGAAAGTGAAAGACAGGATCGATCTCATTGGTTTTCCTTCTTCTAGAGGTAGAGCTAGCAAGTTACTTGAACGCAGCAGCACCGCGACAAACGGGGTGCCTTATTATTTCTAAGTTTTACTTTCATGGTAGTTCCAGCGCGGCTGCACGCCCTTCTGCTTTCTGGGCTTCGGTTAGACGGCCGTATTCGTAAACCGCGTTTTCCCATGTTCCGTACATCGCATTTGGCAGCATGATGAACCGGTTTCCCAAGTCCGAGCGGGTTTTCTCGACTTCTGCGAATCGGTCCGCGATCGACCTGCGTTCGAAGGCGCTCGAAAAGTCGTCGAGGTTGTCGCCGATCAGCATCACGACCCGATGCTTGTCACCAGCGACCGAACGCCTTTCGTCCTTATTGGAGTCGCTCGCCCGTAGTAAGACGTTATCTACTGAAATATCGGCGAAACCTACAGACCTGAGATTATCGATAGTAGCTGTCTTTTGTACCTCATCTCGATTTGAAACGTAGAACACCTTCACGCCCTTACCGACGGCATAGTTAAGGAACTCAACAGCTCCCGGAATCGCTTTGGCCTTTCGCATCTCCCCCCAAGCGTACCAATCTTTTTGATTGAACGGCCGTCCATTCCTGATGCCAAACGCCTGAGCCGGCGAATTATCGAGTACGGTTTCGTCAATATCGACGACGATCGATCGGGGCAGCTTGCGTTGATGCTTGGGGAGTCGCTTCACATTCTTCTTGTCGAGGTCGGCGTCAAGACGGAGGCGAGCGATGTTGTATGCCTGATAAGCTAACGCACGGTATTCTGCCGACTTTTGCATGTAAATAACGGCGGCAACCTGGTAGTCGAGGTCGGCCTTCTGGGCAGGTTGCTGGGCGGCGGCTGTGAAAGCGGAGCAACTTGCCGCACACAGGCCAACGAAAAGCATGAAGCTGTTTGCGAATTTCATAACCGTTCGACTTTCGGGAAGAAGTCAAAGAGATTATAAATGAGCTATGTGCGAAAAGCAGAAATCCGACGGTGAGAATTCAGAACTTGACGATACTAAGCCCCGATCGTACTACTACGACGACGCGCACGGGTATGAGGATTTCGATCCTGAGTCGGATGAGATGGAGCCAGATGAAGACGAAGAGTCAGCGTGACGGTGCTTCGGTCTGCTCGATATTGACGACTATATTTCGCCACCTGCCTTGATTGAACCGCAACACACTAAGACCGCAGCGTGTCATATGACCGGCCAGGATCGCGAGCCAGATATGAATCGCCTCAAGTCCGACGGCGTACTCCAGAGCGAAACATATCGATAGCGGAACGACGACCTGCGAAATGATTGAAATGTAGAGAGGGCTTTTGGTGTCCCCTGTCCCTTGCAGCCCGCCCGTATAGGTCAGCGCGACTGAGATAAATATCCCCGAAAACGCGAGCACCTTGAGCAGGAGGCTTCCGATCTCAGCGACCGCCGGATCCGTGAGTCCAAATATCGCAAGTAACTGCTGCGGGAAAAAGAAAAAGAAGAAGCCAACAAACGCCGACCCTGCCATTCCGAATCTCGCCGCAGTGTGGACTGCAGCGTTTGCCCGGTCGGGATGGCCTGCTCCGAGGTTTTGGCCTGCCACCGTCGCGGCAGCTCCCATCAGGCCCATAGAGGTCCAGGTGATCAGTGAGAACAACTGCACATACGATACTGCGTAAGCTGCCTGCGCCGCGGCACTCTGAGCTAGCGATCCGATGAACCCCAGCATCAGCACTCCGCCGACGTTCATCGCAATGCCCTGGATCCCGGCCGGTAGGCCGAATTGGAACAGCTTCTTTATGATCCCCCAATCCGGGGCATACCCACCGCGCGGAAATGAGACCACCCACCCGCCGCGGATCAGTTTATATAGGGCATAGGTGGCGACCAGCCCGGATGCGAGGGCCGTTCCCATCGCCGAGCCCATCGTGCCGAACGCCGGAATTGGTCCGAGGCCGCGAATAAGGATGATGTTGAAGATCAGGTTCAGGATAGTCATCACGATGCCTAGCACCATCGGGGTACGAGCATCGCCAGCCGATCGCAGAGCACCGCCGAGCATAAAGAAGATCAGCATTCCTCCGCTGAAAACGTACATTATTCGGAGGAAGGGAAGTGCTTCGGCTTTGACCTCGGGCGCGGTGTTTACAAGGTCGAGCAGATACGGAGCAGCAAAGTATCCTACGGGCGCAAGAATGCCGAACGACATAAAGATCGCCGCGAGAAACGCCTGGTAAACCGTCCGATTAACCTTTTCCTCGTCGCCCGCCCCAACGAATCTTGAAACAAGCACGCTCATTCCGATGAAGATCGAAGAAATGAAAACGATAACCACGATCCAGAGCTGGACGCTTACGCCGATAGCAGCATTTCCTCGGAACCCGACCAGGTTGCCTACAAGGGCATGATCGATCACGCCTTGAAGCCCGCCGATGATGTTTGTCAGGACAGTCGGCCAGGCGATCTTCCAAACAGCCGCGCCCAGCGGACCTTCGACAATGGCGCGATCATATTTTGGCTTCTTTAGAGGCTCCGGATCGACCGCGGCCGTCTCCGATATACGGTCGGATTCATTTGTGGAGTGTTCGGCGGCTTCGGACATGGGTCTGCTATGAAGAAGAAATTCCTACTATACAGCGGACAAAGAGAGTTGTCGCGTTTCGAGCCCGCCAGAGAAATCAGTAAGAAGGGTGTGTTCCGACAGCCTATTCGTAGTTAGGCGTCAACAGTGGCGCAAACGCCTTTCGATAGCAGTACGCCAGGAAAATGAAGGCTGCCACCAAGAAGATGCCGATGGCAATCCCCTCGGGCGCGAGCAGAAGATGCACCATAAAGATATTGATCACTATCGGGGAAAGCATCACGAGCGCGAGCGGGACGAATCGCCCAGACACCAAAAGGATCCCGCAAACCAACTCGGTAACCTTCAGCAGCGTAAAGAAATATCCCGATGCTGCCAGTCCTTCGCTGAACGTCTTCATTGCTCCCTCGAGCGGTGGCGGTTCGATCAGGCCAAGAAGAAATGTCGCCGAAGAGAAAATGAACAGAAGACCCACGAGCGTACGGACGATCACCATTGCTATCTTCATATCGGTAAATTATTTAGGAACTGAAGCGTAGTATGCAAACGGTTAAGCCATTAGCTCCATCCGCCTCGATGCTCGTCGCGTGGACTGTAGAACTGAAACCGGTCTGATGCATCCGCAATCGAGTTCGATCACCGGATGTCTCAAAGCTTATTTCAACCAGAGAGTCTCACACGAAAGCGATCGTGCGGGTTTTCGCTCGGTCACGTGAAGACCAGCAGGTTTAGAACCTCGATCACCTTATACTTGCCGCGAACCCATTGGTCTTGAGCCTCGGGGCGGCCGGATACACATACGATATCTTCCGCCGACACAGAAATCGACTCCACATGACAGCAAAGAGAACCAATGCGGGCCTCAACAGTGATCGACATTCCCGAACTGCCTGGTAAAATTCCATGCCCGACGCATATAGAAGCCGAGAGATGTCATAAAGAGAAACCACCCGCTACTTGCAGGTGGGTAATGACTAGGCAACGATGGTTTCTAATCTATTTCTTCGGCCGTTCATTGGCTTTCAACACACGCTTGCGAAGCCGGATGGCTTTCGGGGTAACCTCGATCAGTTCGTCATCGGCGATGAATTCGAGGGCACGTTCCAATGACATCTCGCGAACCGGGACAAGCCGCATGGCTTCATCAGCGGATGTTGTTCGCATGTTGGAGAGTTTCTTCTCCTTGATCGCGTTGACGTCGAGGTCGACGGCTCGGGCGTTTTCGCCGACGATCATTCCTTCATAGACCTTGATTTGCGGTTTGACGAACAGGGTACCGCGCTCTTGCAGGTTATAAAGTGCGTAGGTGTTCGTTTCCCCCATTCGGTCGGCGACCAGCGAACCCGTCTGACGGCCCTTGAGATCGCCCTGCCATTTGTCGAATCGGAGGAACAAGGTATTGAGCAGGCCCGTACCTTTTGTTTCGGTCAGGAACTCGCCTCGGAAGCCGATAAGGCCTCGCGAAGGTGTTTCAAATTCCAGACGAACACGGCCGGAACCGTTGTTGATCATCTTCGTCATCTGGCCTTTTCGACGGCCCATTGCTTCGGTTACGACGCCGATGAACTCATCTGGCACATCGACTACTACAAGCTCTATCGGTTCGAGAAGTTCACCGGTTTTCTCATCCTTCTTGGTGATGACCTCGGGTTTCGATACCTGAACTTCGTAGCCTTCGCGACGCATCATTTCGATCAGGATCGCAAGTTGAAGCTCACCGCGGCCCGAGACCTTGAATTGCTCCGCAGCCTCGGTCTGCGTGACGCGAAGCGCGACGTTGCCGAGCAACTCTCTATCGAGACGGTCCTTGATCTGTCGTGAGGTGACGAATTTTCCATCGATGCCCGAAAACGGCGAGGTGTTGACGCCGAAGATCATCGAGATGGTCGGTTCGTCAACGGCGATCACCGGAAGCGGACGAGGATTATCGACGGTCGTTATCGTTTCGCCGATGTTGATGTCGTCGAAGCCGGCAAGGGCGACGATCTCGCCGACACCGGCAGTATCGACAGAAGTTCGCTCTAGCCCTTCGAAGACGAACAGCTCTTTAACACGCGTTTTCTGAGTCGATCCGTCGATCTTGGCAACGATCACTTCTTGATTCTTCGAGATCGTGCCCGAGAACATTCGTCCGATAGCCAGTCTGCCGACGAACGGATTGTAGTCGATATTTGCGACGAGCAATTGCAGCGAATCGGTGCGAATCGCATGCGGAGCCGGAATGGATTCGATGACCTGATCGAACAACGGCACGAGGCTTTTGGATTCGTCCGCAAGGTTCTTTTTCGCGATGCCGTCACGAGAGATCGAGTAGAGGACCGGGAATTCGATCTGCTCCTCGTTTGCTCCGAGGTCGATGAAGAGATCGTAGATCTCGTCCAGCACTTCTTCGGGACGCGAATCCTGACGGTCGATCTTGTTTACAAGTGCGATCGCGGGGAGTTTGAGTTCGAGAGCTTTGCGGAGCACGAATCGCGTCTGCGGCAAGCAACCCTCGGCGGCATCTACGAGAAGAACGATCCCGTCGACCATCTTGAGAACGCGTTCGACCTCTCCGCCAAAATCGGCGTGGCCCGGTGTGTCGACGATGTTGATCTTGTAATCGCCATATCGCACGGACGTGTTCTTCGCCATGATGGTGATGCCGCGCTCGCGCTCGAGATCCATCGAGTCCATCACGCGGTCCGTGACGGTCTCGTTGTCGCGATACGTACCCGATTGCTGGAGCATTGCGTCGACGAGCGTGGTCTTCCCGTGGTCAACGTGAGCGATAATGGCGATGTTTCTGATCTTATCCGTGGTCAACATAGTCGTAATCCCGTGCCATAAGGCAAACGAGTATAATGCTTTACTGACGTTCGAAACGCAAAGCACGAACGATTTAAGACCGGCTAGTAACTTTTTTCTGGAAATCTGGGCGGAATGGTGATTTGGGTTTAATCCAAGCACTATTTAGCCACCACTCCCGAAGGAAAGGAGCTTATGCGACACCGGAATCTGGTTTTTGCGGCATTTTTTGGATTAATAGCAGCGTTTACTGCACATTCGCAGGCCATCGATCTTACTCTTGGCCCCGACGGATCTCAGGCGGATCGCGGCTTAAGAGACGGACGAAAGGCGAACTCACTGTATCCGCAGGTGATGGGCAGAGTGACCGACTTTGCCGGCCGGAGCGTCAATGCCGCCGAAATTCGGTTCATTGGCGTCGAGTTTGACGAGGTCGTAAGCGTTCGGACGAATGCTTTCGGATTCTACCAGGTTGCGGACCTAGCCCCGGGGCACAGCTATTTCGTTTCGGTTCATCATCGCAGGTATCTATTTCTTGTTGCCCCCGGGACCGAAGTCTTGGCCGGGAATAAGCCCACGGTAATGGATTTCCTGGGCGAGTTGAGTAGATAGGCCATCTAGCGAAGCTCAATCGAGCATCAGCCACAAGGAGCGAAATACGGCCACCGCTAGACTGCCATCTATGAGGTTGCCCGTATGAGGTTACACGTGCGGGGTAGCGAAAGGCTTGGCGCGGCTTAACTTCTCGACCTCATGGATCCGCCGAGAGAACTAAAGGGCTACACGGCAGCCTCTTCTTCACCTAATTTCCGCAGAGCCAACACCTGATCGACAATCAGTCCGGGTTCGAAGGGTTTGGTCAGATACCGGTGGAAGCCCGCCTCGAATGCTTTTTGGCGACTTTCGGCTGAGGCGAACGCGCTGAGCGCTAGTGCAGGGATCTGGCCGCCTTTTTCGGCCGGAAGCTGCCGAATTCGCTCCATTAGCGAATAACCGTCTTCTTCCGGCATAGCAAGGTCGGAGATAATGATGTCGGGCCGTTTCGATCTCGTATCGTTTAGAAGGCTCATTGCCGCACGGGCCGAATCCGCCGCACGGACGGAAGCACCGCTCTGCTCCAAAAATAGCTGCAGCACCTCGCGCGAATCCGGATCGTCTTCG
>JAQSDP010000087.1 GCA_029945985.1 bacterium
GAAATACGTCGATCCTGTCAGCACGGCAAGGGCGAGCTTTCCTTTCTGCACACCGCTCTTCAGGTCGTTCACTACAAGCGCAGGCATTTCCATATTCTTCACATATAGCCTCGCCTGCGCTCCTGTGATCACCAGCCGCAGATGAAACCATTCGTTCTTCGGGATCTCGACTGGCCCGATAAACCCCGGGCCGCTATATATCTGCCAGTTCAGGCCGGTGTTGAGCACAGGCGTATATTGCATCGCATCAGGCAAGCCAGACTTGTGCGGTCGGAGGTAGATCCATTCGCCGTTCACGTCATCGATCCGAAACTGAATGCCAAAAAACCCGCGGCCGGCGGACGTTGAAACATCCACGTCAACTATGCCGTCGCGAAGTTCAAGATCCTTCACCGTCGCCCCGCCTCCGCCGATCGCAAGAGCCTTCCGGCCCTGATATTCGACTGGTTTTGCGTCGCCTTCAAGCTCCCACCTCGGCGAATCCGGTGAAACCGTTTGAGCCGACAACTGTCCTGCCGAGAGACCCAGAACAACAACGATCGAGCTTATTGCCCACCAACGCATAATTCTTTCCATCTCTTCCCCCCGGCCTGCGATCTCCTTCTCAAGGGTCTAATACGTCGTCATTTAGTTAGCGGCGATCTCCGCGTGCTCGGCCGTGATTAGAGCGGCAAACGTAGTGTCAAAGGCGTACTCTTCTTCCGCCTCGCCGCCCGTAAACTTGTCCCGCCACGATTTCAGGTCGATCTTTTTTAGAACCGCTTCCCGGCAGCGATCGTGCGATATAACGAGGGGTATCCCTTAATATCAGTTCGGCACGGCTGCAGTATGTGTCTTTTCGAGAAAGCCGCGAATCGCAGCCGTAGCCGGCAGTGTCACGTAATTCCTAAAGATAAATCCCTTGTGTCGCGAATCTCCGGCAAAGATCTTCTGCTGATCTGAAAGGTCTATCTTTGATCGCATCTGTTCGATCGTCTCACCGGGTTTGTACGCCGCCTTCGACCTATCACGGACGGCCGTCGCAAGAGCGATCATCTTGTCGAGAAATGCGGCATCTTTCATCACCGGGCCATGACCCGGAATATATGTGCGACCGCCGAGCGCCTTCAACCTTTCGAGCGTCGCCGGGTACTCAAGCGGATAAGAAGTCGAGCCCAACAGGGGCACCGGATAGACCATAAGATCGCCTGTTATCGCGATCTTTTCCTTCGGCAGATTCACTACCAGGTCCCCGCCGGTATGTGCCCGTCCGAAAAACAGGACCTCGATCTTTCGCCCATCCTGATCGATCGTTAACCGGTCATCGACGAGTACATCCGGCATGACGATCTCGAACGTGCTCGACTCAGCCAGGTATGAGCTGACGAACTTAATATCGCTCGCATATCCTGCCCGCTCTTCGTCAGTGATCGCCCCGCCCGCGATGCTCTCACCCTTTTCAAGGCTCGCTTCCAACATCCCCACGAATCCGCGGCCGTTCTCCAGCGTCCCTTTCCGGTTGGCGCCGCCTATCTCAGGGAGATCTTTCAGCGTGCTCCGATGGCCGACAAATTTCGCATCCGGAAACGCTTCGCGATAAGCACGGTTGCCGATGATGTGATCCTCGTGCCAGTGTGTGTTGATCACATACTTGACCGGCTTGTCCGTGATCTCCCGAAGTGCGTCGATGACCTCCTTCGTGTATGCGGCCGTGATATTCGCGTCGACGACGATCACATCGTGTTTACCGACGATAAAAACATTATTCGCGTTGAACCAGAACGAAGCAGGCTCACGGCGGATGACGGCATAGACCCCGTCCCCAACCTTCTGAACGTCAAACGAGCGCTCCTTAGCCAGCTGCGAATACGCAGTTATCGCGCCAACCAGGAAAATGACGATCGAAGCGGCTTTCGAGAGCATTGGTAGGACTATTACTGACCGGATCGGTTCTTTGTTCAGAAAACTTTCGAAGTTCGAGGGACAAGCAGCACGAATTCAGGGGCGAACGGCCGAGGGATTGCCAGCCGATGGCAAAAGAAGAAGGCTGGCCGACAAAGTCGATCCTATGATGATTCCAACTTCCTTCTTTCGTGTTTTGCTTTCTTCCTTCGGGCATTTCGTGGACAGATTCATAGAGTCGTTCCACGAATAATACAAAACTGATCAAGGAAGTCCGTAAACAAAAAGAGACCGCCTTTTCAGACAGCCTCTCTCTTCTCAATTCAAACAAAATCGACCTAGTTCTTCCGCGGAAGTTTTCCATCCATCATCGCCGTCTGATAAACGAATGCCGCAATGACCGTCGACGCCTGTTTCATATCATCTGCCTGAATGCGGTCGAAATTGTCCTGGTTCGAATGATGTGTCCGCGAACTATATTCGATCTCGTCCTGAATGAACTGAAAGCCCGGCAGGCCGATGCCGTCAAACGCAAGATGATCGGTTCCGCCCGTGTTCGAGAGCGTCACCGTCTTCGCACCAAGATCAGCGAAAGGCGAAAGCCACGATTCGAACAACGGCTTGATGTTTGCATTTCCCTGTAGATAAACTCCGCGGATCTTGCCCGTACCGTTATCCAGATTGAAATATCCCGCAAGCTTGTCGTAATCAGGGCCTTTCACCAGCGTTCCGTTCTTCTTCTCGCCGAAGTGCTGCTTGACGTAGTTCGTCGAACCGAACAGACCCTGCTCCTCACCCGACCAAAGCGCGACGCGGATCGTCCGACGCGGCTTCAGTCCCGAAGCAAGAATGATCCGAGCAGCTTCCATCACAGCCGCGCTTCCCGCACCGTTGTCCGTCGCACCCGTCGAGCTGTGCCACGAATCAAGGTGAGCCCCGAGCATCACAACCTCATACTTCAACGCGGGATCCGTTCCCGGGATCTCCGCGATCGTGTTGTACTGCATCGGATCGTCGTCAAAATATTGAGCATCAACCTCGACCGTCATCTTCGGCTTTGCGCCGTTCTTGATCATTCGAACAAGCCGATTGTAATCTTCCGATGCCACCGTCACCTGGGGCATCATGTTCGATTCGTATTTCTTATTCTGCGGCTGGAACGCGGGCGAATCGAAAATATCGTTTATCGACTTGATCTCTGTCGGCATTTCGTACGCCACGTTGGCCCCCTGTACAAACAACGTCCCGCCCGAGCCCTGTCCGCTGTTATACATCGCGACCGCAGCACCTTCTCCCTGGAGAAATTTCGTCCGCCGTACGTTCTGATTAAAACCGTCGACGAACTGTTTGATCGCGGCCGCTGGGGGCAGGCCCGAACCATCGGACGCGGCCGGCATGGCGGCCGACGCCATCTTCGCGAGAGCTTCGTCACTGTACCGGCTCATCAACGCCGTATCGACCGCCGGCATCGGACGCTCACCCGAAAGCAGAACGATCTTTCCGGCGAGCTGGCCCTTGTACTTGGCAAAGTCCGCGTCGGTTTTCGTGTCGAGATAAACGACTTCGCTCGTTACAGGCCCCTTCGTCGACGGCGACCAAGCGTTCGGATAAGCGATCACCGGGATGTACTGCGGATCGACAACAGCCGCCGTAAACTTCCTGAGCGCCCACCCGCGGCCGAACGGCCCCCACGATTCGAGATGGGTATTTTGCATTCCCCATTCCTTCATCTTGTCACGCGTCCATTCGTTCGCTCGCTTCATATTCGGCGAACCCGTCAGCCGTCCGCCGA
Source organism: bacterium (assembly GCA_029945985.1). Lineage (GTDB taxonomy): Bacteria > Acidobacteriota > Blastocatellia > Pyrinomonadales > Pyrinomonadaceae > OLB17. The sequence goes on from JAQSDP010000087.1 coordinate 3,674, forward strand.
TGTTATCGGTCAAGAATGAAAGCGTCTGCATGTACTGCGATCGATTCATCCCCTCATCGCGGATCTTGTCGAGCGCCTCCTTCGGCGCCGAATAAAGCCCTGTCTGGGCAAGCGCCGCACCCTGCAAAATGAACGCGAGCAGCAACGCACCCGCAACAAACTGTCGTCTTAACATAAAAAATGATCTCCGTAACTAGCCGAATAATGAATACGGACTAACTACGGAGATGTTTACCTTTTTGTTCCTGATCTTTCTAGTTACTGCCGATTACCGACGCCGGCAGCGGCTTATCGACCTTCGGCCGGACCGCTCGATTCGACAGTTCCCAGCCGGTCGCGTAGATCGTCTTCGCCACCTTCTCCATCGAGTTGAAATTGATCTTGTCGACGGTATCGGTAACCTTATGATAATCCGCGTGACTGCCGTCCATATAAAAGATGATCGGCACGCCGCGGCGAGCGTAGTTGAAATGGTCCGACTACGTTCTCAATCGCCTTGGCGTGACGACTGCTGAGGTGGGGAATCGGTAACTGTTTAATATAGGTGGTTTTTACTTGAGCGAAAGCCCTGCCTTCGGTTTCTTGGGAGATGTATGAATACAGGTAGGCGAACAAACGGGAATTCATAAGGGCAAGCAAGGCTTCGGCTGAAAATTCCGACCAGCCGTCTCGGGAAACAATTAAATGAACTGTTTTGTCGGAATAATGCCCTTCGTAGTCGGCTGTCGCAATGATAGTGTTTGCGGTTTGCCGATAGATTACCTTCGGCGTTTGTTCAAGGAAGTTCGCCGAGAACCCAAACTTGTCATTTGAATTTAGATACGTCTTGTAATTATGACGCAACCAATTCGTCGGCTCACTGTAAGTCCATTTTAAGATGTCTCGACCCTTCAAGAAAGACTTGTCATCGCGATTCTTTTGACCGCCAGAGTAAAACACTCTGTCCCCGATTGAGTTGCCATCTCGCTTTTTGCCCTTCCCAATTGTCCAATAATTAAACCCAACATCTTTGACAAAAAATAGTTCCTCAAGTTTTCTGACGGAACCATCCTTGTAGATTCGGTCCATAACAGGATTTGCTGGCTTGAATCTGGCATCGCTATCAATCTCGATGACGAAACTAGACGATACTAAATCCGTTATGGAGTCTCGGGCAATAAGCATCGTCGACCGATACGATGGACGACTTATGGAGCCTCGGTTTCCAACTAGAACGCCAACATACACGGTCGGAATATCAAAAACCGAGTGATGCTTATAATCGATGATTTCATCAATCATGATTGAAGTCGTCATGAAACGACGCAAATTACCAAAGTAATCTCCGTTCAAAAAGGTGTTCGGTGTGATGAACGATATTGTACCCAAGCGGTTAAGCAAATTAATACCGAATTCGTAGAAGGCTACGTAAATATCGTTGTTTCGCTTAAACGTAGGCAGTCGGCGTTCGTAGGCTTCCTTCTTCACATCATCAAACACAAGTCCATAGGGTGGGTTCCCGACAATTACATCAAATCCACCCTTCTCGAAAATTTCTGGAAAATTCAATTGCCACAGAAAATAGTCTTTCCGTAGGTCATTTCTCTTATTCTGCAATTCGGCTAACTCGTCGGCGTGGCCATCCGCGTGAAGCTTAGCTTCGATAAATCGCCATTCGAATTCCTCAGCTTCGGCTCGAAGACGCTCCTTCACGTCTTTGCGGGTCTCATTGAATATCTCTTTGTGCTTGCTTTTTAAGTTCTGCAGTTTTTGATGGGATTCATCAGCGGGAGCGAACAGCTCTGATTGAAGGAAATCGACCTGACCATCAATCACCATCTTTCTCTGCTTGATTAGTTCTGCGATTCCATTCTTGGTTAGCTGATACAATTTCGATTGCTTGCCCACGTTCGCACTTCCAAGGTCTCTAGTTAGTTGGGCAATCGCGGCATCAATCTCCTTTATTTTTGCTTCTTTATCGAGCTCCTTAAACGTGAGAAGACTGTCGTCAATTAGCTTTACACCGCGAAACTCGTCGAGTAGAGAATTGCCCTGCATAATCTTGTAATCAAGGTTTGGTAAGGGCTCAATTCGTTTGAAATCCGCTTCATCAACTATGAGGGAAAGCCAGAGTCGCAGTTTAGCTATCTCAACCGCACCCGAGTCAATATCAACACCGTAAAGGCAATTCTCGATTGTTTGGCGTTTGAGGTGGTATTGCGAAACTCGCTGGGTACCTTCGACCGATTGCAAAGCTTCGCGAGCTTTTACAATCTCCAGCATCATTCCGACGGGGAAGGCTCCCGACCCAACGGCTGGGTCACACACTGTGATTTGAGCTATCTTGTCATCGATGCCTGGAGCATTCTCGACGACCGACTTTGGAAGAAACTTTTCCGCTTGCGATTGTGTTCCAGCTTCCGTGTAGTCCCGCTGTTGAGAACCAAAACGAATAAACGTTTCCAAGTCCTCACGAGGAATCTCTTGCATTTGGCTGGCTAGATAGTTGATTAGCGACTGCTGGCACATATACGCGACGATTACGCGAGGCGTGTAATATGTTCCGCTACCGTGCCGAATATTCTCAGGAAGGAGATTCTCAAAAATCTTACCCAGCATTTCAGGGTCAACCGCAACCTCTACTTCAAGTGGCTCAGCCTCGTTAATAGTGAAGTTGTATCGGTCGAACACGTCGAGAATACCCGTGCCTTTGTCTCCTTGCGTGGACGTCGCGGTGTTCGAGAAAAGCGAGTTGGGGAGATTCAGTTCGATGTGAACCCAATCGTAATTGTTCAGCGGTTCGAACAGCCCTCCGTTCAAGAAAGGTATCTTGCAATTGAAACGGTCAGACCAGTCGTGTTCGCGTTTCACAGCTAGAGCGTTATAGAAGAGAGGCTCTAAGACGTTATCAAAGAAATTCGTCTTGTCAGCGTTTGAAGAAAGAAGTGTTCTAAGGAAATGCTTATCACCCGTACCCCATTGATTGTCACGCTCTACGCCAAACCAACCCTTCTTCTGCAGGAAGTAGAGAAAGACAATCTGACCAAGAAGCTTCTTTGCAAAGTCATCAGTGAAGGGCTCTTTTATCCTGACTCCATTTCGGTCTAGTAGCTCATCGCCGTCCTCGTCCTTCGCATACGCACACATTCCTTTGGCGATAAACTCTTCTCGAACGGCCGTGTTTTTCTTGCAAAGTTTGTCGAGTTCGTCACGAACCTTTTCA
>JAQSDP010000088.1 GCA_029945985.1 bacterium
GAAGCGGCGGATCAAATATGTCAGCCGCGGGTTGTCGAAAATCCCGAACGTCGATGTCCGGTTCATGTCGGCGCGGATCGCTCATGAGCAGGCGTTGTTCTCGTCGGGAGATAGGACGATCGCTCGGGTCATTGATCGGGCCGCTCAACTCGGCGGGGATATCGACAAGGCTTTGCGTGAGACAGGTGTCGAAGCGGCGTTCCACATCTCGCGCGATCGCAGCTACGATGAGTTTCTGCCGTGGTCGATAGTCGATAGCGGGCTGTCGTTCGAATTCCTCAAGACCGAACATGAAAAAGCACGAGCGGCTCAATCGAGTCTCCCGTGCCCTGCTGTAGAAAAGTGTACTACCTGCGGCGTGTGTCCGACTACGTGGCTCGCCGACGCTCCGCCGGCACTGATCCAGATCCAGCCCGCTCGCGTTCGCGAAGCGCTACTCCTTCAATAAGTACCCTGTCGGGACGGCCGTGTAGTTGAAATCGTAATTATACTTGTAGATACCGAACGGCAGGATGTTCACCGGCTGCCGATATGACGCGTGCGCCGCAATGTAGCCTTGTCCCGGCTTGACCTCGAGGAGGGCGTCGGGCGGGATGCTGTAATCGAAAGCAGCTTTCTTCATATGTGCAGCTACCACGTCGACGGGCTTCATCTGGCCGGATGCGGCGAGGCCTTTCACTACGGCCGTGTCCATCTCCTGTCGGAACGACGCTCCGTTGTAGGCGATCGGAACATAGTTGTATCCGGCGTGCGCCAGCAGGACGATGAAGACAAGGAGTGCGAGAAATTTGGCTCCGGCGCTTCCGCGCTCGGAATGAAAGTAACTGGTGGATCTGTTCATTGCTGTGGAACTCCTCGGTCGGGTGAGGTTTAGCGGCTGATGACTGCGCGAATCGTGTCTCTCAGGATGCGGTCTGGGATCTCGCTTCCCGGCTTTACCACCGGTTTACCTATCCCCTCAAGCAGGATCCATTGAAGCGATTTGCCGATGTTTTTCTTGTCGAATTTGAAGGCTTCAAAAACCTCTGAAGGATCGATACCGTGGAGCGGAGGCAGTGAGCCGGTCCGATGCACAACATCGTTCAACAATTTTACTTCATCCTCGGCGAGTAATTCAAGCTTTTTTGATAGTTCTGCGGCGAAGATGATCCCGTGGCCGACCGCCTCGCCGTGTTTAAACCTGCGATAGCGGGTAACTTTCTCGATCGCGTGGCCGAACGTGTGGCCGAAGTTCAGTATTTTCCTTGATTTAGCGTCGGTCTTGGCGGCGGATTCGCGTTCGTCGGCGGCGACAATGGAGGCCTTGAATCGAACCTGGTCGGCGAGGAATCGATCAAATTGACCGATGTTGTTGAGGGCGTCTTCGGTTTGTTTGAGGAGTTTTGGCCCGCTGAGCGCTCCTTGTTTGACCGCTTCGCAGAAACCTGCGGTGATTTCGCGTTTAGGGAGGGTTTGCAGAACGTTAGGATCAATGACGACGGCGGACGGCTGATAGAACGCGCCGACGAGGTTCTTGCCGAAGTCCATGTTAATACCGGTCTTGCCGCCAACTGACGAATCGATCATCGCGAGCAATGTTGTGGGGATTTGAATGAATCTTATTCCACGCAGATAAATTGCTGCCGCGAACCCTGCCAGGTCGCCCACCACGCCGCCGCCAAGAGCGACGATCAGATCGGTCCGTGAGATCTTATTTTCGCCAAGGAATTTAACCGTCGATTCGAGCGTCTTGAAGTTTTTGAACCGTTCGCCATCGCCGATGAGATGGGTTACCGGCTTGAGGCCGGCTTGCCTGAATGCGTTGGTGACAGTCGCGCCGTAGAGGCCGTCGACCTTAGCATTGGAGACGATCGCGACATTGCTGCCCGAAGCGGAGCGCTCTGCGATCTGGCCGATCATACGAATCGATCCGGCCTCGATCGAGATCGGATACGACGAGCTTCCCATTCGGGTGTTTACGTTGATGCGTTCGGCCATTCGAGAATTCTTCTCTTTATTCCTGTTCGTCTCGTTGTGTGGTTAGCCTTTCTTTCTGACCAGAGAACAGGATGAACAAATCTGATCTATTTTATGCGAGTTGCTGCCGGATCACGTCGGCGAGTCCGTTGGCGAGCGCGTCGATCTCGGTTTGATCTTTGCCCTCGATCATCACGCGAGCGAGGTTCTCGGTGCCGGAATATCTTAGCAAGAGGCGGCCGGTGCCGTTGAGTCTTTGTTCGACCTCGGCGGCGGCGGTTCGGATAGCGTCGACATCGTCGAACGGGAGTTTCTCGCGTACGTGAACGTTGATGAGTATCTGTGGATAGCGAGCGAATCCCTGGGCGGCTTTTGACAATGATCCGCCGAGTTCGCCGATCGCCTGGACCAGATAGAGAGCGGTCAGCATTCCGTCGCCGACGAGGCTTCTTCGCGGAAAGATGATGTGGCCCGACTGTTCGCCGCCGAGTTCGGCTGCGGATGTCATCAGCTCCTCGAGGACATACTTATCGCCGACCGCGGTCCGGACGAGTTCGATCCCCTCGCCCTTCAATGCGAGTTCGAGGCCGACGTTGCTCATTACGGTCGCGATCACCTTGTTGCTTGGAAGCCCGCCGTGCGCTTTGAGATATCTCGCCATCACCCACAGAACCGCATCGCCATCGACTATCTCGCCGAGATCATTGACGAAGAGTGACCGGTCCGCATCGCCGTCGAACGCTACGCCCAGATCAGCGTTTTCTGCGACTACTTTTTGCTGAAGATGTTCTAGGTGCAGCGAACCGCAGTCTAGATTGATGTTGCGGCCGTCGGGAGCGCAGTGGATCGCGTTGACCTCGGCGCCGAAGTGCTCGAACAACGCCGGAGCGAGATGCGATGCCGCACCGTTGGCACAATCGACGATGATCCGTTTTCCTGTGAGGTCGAGTCCGGAAAAACCGTCTTCGAGGTGCTTGAGATACGTTTCTCGAAACTCCGCGATCCTTGAGAGATCAACCGAAGCGGCCGCAGCCGGCGTATTGCCGTTTGCGGAATAGATGTCCTTTTCGATAGCTCGTTCGGTTCCCTCGTGAGCCTTTTTTCCACTCGGGTTGAAGATCTTTAGGCCGTTGTCTTCGAAGGGATTGTGCGATGCGGAGATGACGATGCCGCCGTCGAAATTTCCGTGACCGGTTACAAAGGCGACGCCCGGCGTGGTGATAACTCCCGCCGAAAGCACCTCGGCTCCCGCGCCCCGGGCTCCCGCGTGAAAGGCGGCCTCGATCCAATCTCCGGATTCGCGTGTGTCGCGGCCGGTCACGAATCGCGGTGTTCGGTCTAATCGCTCTCGAGACAATTCGGCTAATGAACGCCCTATCGTTTGAATTGTCTGCGGGTCCAACGGAAACTCACCAGCCTTCCCCCGAATCCCGTCGGTACCAAATAACTTCTTCATACGATTTACAAAAGGTTAGTTATACAGCACCGGACTGAGCCAAACAACCCCTAGATTCATAAGCAGCCGTTGTGGTATCCATAATATTTTCGATTTTATTTGACATCCGGCAGTCAAATGAGAGAATCTTACAAACGCAGGCTGTTCACACCCTGTAAACATAACCCTTAGGCAAAACAAGCTCTCCAAAGTAGCCGATTATGACCAGAGTAGTTTTCTGTACGATATCCCTTTTCGCCGGAACGTTTTCAGTTTTTGGGCAGGTGCCGGAGCCTACACCCACCCCGGTTAAACTGGTCGTTACAGATAACACTCCGAAGGCGGCTGCAACCCGTCCGCGTGTGACGCCGACGCCGATAATCGTTGGCTCGTCCGGCGGCCCGAGCATGGTTCCGCAGTCTGCGACTCAGCCTACGACTCCGCCGGTGACGCAGACGGCTGCAGAGTCAAGAACGTTTACTCCGACTACTCCGGCTCTCGTTCCCCTTCCGAATCTAAATTATAAAACGCTTCCCTTTCGCGATATCAAGAACAAGATCGCCGAAGCAAGGCGCCAGATGCAAACGCGTCCGCTGACAATCGCGTCGGTGAATACGCCCATGTCGGGAGAGTCGGTTCGGATCGCTTTTCACGATTGGGATACGGGCAGAGTTGATTACGCGGTCGTGACCAAGGAATCGTTCTTGTCGGTTGCTGATGAAAAGCTGGTGTCGTCAGAAGCGGGCAAGCAGCTCCGGATCCGAACCATTCGCGGCAATGGCGTTAATACGCCGCTCGTGCTTCTCGACAGCAATGGCGAGGCACATCTTCCGCTGCTTGTTCAGTATCCGGTTGTCCGCAACGGTGTCTATAACGAGACGGCGTACTATATGTCGACCCATCCGGGAATCGTCAATCCCGAAGTGGTTAATGCGGGCCGGCTTTACGTCAGGAATGTTATCGAGATCGCCCGCATCAAGCTGCAAGAGAAGGGGATCACGGTCTCGCCCAAGATCGCGGACATCGCCGAGCGACTTTCGACCGTCGAGCACGTCGATCATTTACGATTTCGCACCGAACCGCACAGCAAGATCTTCGATGACATTTTCACGCTTTATGCCCTGAACGAGGGCCAGACCTATCGATACTCAGTAAGCTCGGCCGGTGCGGGCGGCATGGTGCAGATGATCCCGTCGACCTATCGAATGGTCCGCTCGTGGCATCCGAATATAACGCTGACGCCCGATTTTGTCGAAGGAATGCGGAATCACACGAACGCCGCCCAAGCGATGCTGCTCTATATGAACCGTACCTGGGCAGATCTGATCGCCAGTCCGACCGTGATGGATGCATATATGAACGGGACCGCCACGCAGGAGCAGTTGATGGCCACGGGCTATAACTCAAATCCCGCTAAGATCGCCGGCTATATCAAACGCGGCGGCGAAAACTGGACCTCGCTAATTCCGCGTGAAACCAAGATCTATCTCCAGATCTACGACTCGATCGAACGATTCGTTCCGATGCAGGCGAGGACGAAGTAAGATCGTTTAGCTATTTGCGGTCAGAGTTCAATCTTTACCATCGGGGTTCAGAGTTCAAGCTTTAGCTTGCATCCGCTGCGGATAGGGTCTCGTCGCAACCGTTTACAAGCTAAAACTTGAACTCTGAACGCAGCACTTCAATATACATCCCAATCTTTTCCGTAATCGAGAACCGGATACTCTTTCCAGATCCGAGTCGCCTCTTCCTTTCCAACCTCATCCAGAAATCGGCTCGCACTTGAGTAAGGCCAGTCCTGCCAGCGTTCGACGTAGCCATGATGCACGGCGTTATTGTGGACATAATTTACCGTCGCCCAACGGTGACCGGTCGAGCGCATATCCCGATCGAAGAAGTTGAACCAAACCTTTCGTCCGGCCTGATCGTCTTCGCGATTCCAGTTGTAAGCGGTTCCTCCGTGGACTTTTCCGATCTCTTTGCGGAGATCATTAATCCTTGTCTGTCCTTAGAAGGATGTGATAGTGGTTCGGAAGAATGCACCAGGCGAAGACCATTAGACAGAGTTGTTCGCAGGTTGCGAGCAGCAGATGTTCAAATTCCGCTATTCGATCAGGATGCTTCCCGATGACGTTTTCGTGCTCATAGCATGCTGCCGTGATAAGGAATGATTTCGGCCCTTCGAAGTCACGATGAGGAGGCGAATGCCACGGGAGCTTTTTGCCTTTTCTTTGGCGCAGAACTTCTTCCCGCTGTTCGTCTGTTAAGTTTCGCCAGTTATACATATGTTGAGTTCCGAGCTCGCTCTCTTCGTTTAGAGTTCAAGCTTTAGTTTGCATTGTGTTGCCAATAGTCGTCTCAAGGCAACCGATTACAAGCTGAAGCTTGAACTCTGAACCCCGAGACTTGAGCTTGAACTCTAAGCCGCGAAGCGGAAGCTTGAACTCCCGACGCTAAGAACTCTGAAGTGCGCCTTGAACCTCTTCAAATTTCTTCTCCACGATATTCGCGTCGTCGAAGAATGCGTTGTTTGTCACCTCGATAACGGCCCATGGTGGGGGTTCGAAGGCGGATAGCTCGTCGGCTGAGGCGAAGTCGGCGCGGGCTCGGTTTAAGCCCCAGAGTGGGCCGAGGTAGATGTCGAACGAAAACATCTTGCCATCGAACTCGTGAAAGTAGCGGTTCTTGCGGATCTCGGTTCCCTCGAACGGCTTGAAGTGTTCGTATTCAGTGTCGTTCAGGTAGATCTCGGCGTATTTCCACTCGCCTCGGTGTTCGGGGTCGGCGGGAAACCGCTGCTGGAGAATGTGGGTCCACTCCTTTGTTTCAGGCACGCGTATCAGCCGCATTCTTAGCCGCGTTTCGTGGACATAATTGTCGAATATCTGCAGGTGCGAGCTTTGCGGCGTCAGCGGTTCGGGCAGCGCTTCGATAAGAAACGTGCGGTGAAACTCGGTTCGATAGGTTTTGTCGGCATTCATTGGATTTATTATACTTTCGGTACTGAATAATGATGGAATGACGGGCGAAACGTCCGCATTTTTTTGGAGAAATCGATATGAAAGTTTATTTATTTATTGCAACAGTTTTTACAGCGCTCCTATTTTCTGCATGCGGAGATTCGACGACTACGACGAACGTCAATGTAAACGCGAAACGTGTGAACAACGCGGCACCGGCGAACAATAATACCGGGGGACCGCTCGCACCGACGACGCCTACACCGGAAGCGACGACCAACAACGCTCCGACGCTGACGCCTGTTTATAAGGCTTATTGTGCGGCATGGGTGAAGAAGGACGAGACGGCTCTAAGGAAGATCTATTCATCGGACACGATCGCCGATTTTGAGAAAACGATGAAGGCAGACGGGATCAAGTCGCTCGTCGATTTTCTTTCGGACGATAAGGCGTCGAACGAACTGTGCGAGGCACGGAATGAGAAGATCAC
>JAQSDP010000089.1 GCA_029945985.1 bacterium
GGCTTTCTATTTCCTATCGGGCCGCAAGCCGCGCCAGATAATCCCATCCGGAAAGCTCCGGACGTGGGCGATCGAGCAGTCTGGTATTCCGGATTGGCTGTTTATGGAATCCAGGGACACGGTTGGGGACACGGCGGAGACGATCGCGTTGCTGCTGCCAAACAGCGACGGGCTCGGCGACACGTCATTGAGAGAGTTGGTCGAGGAGCAGTTGCTTCCGCTCAGAGCCACCGATGAGAAGACACAGTACTCCGCTGTGATCGAAGCTTGGCTGCGAATGAACTATTCCCAGCGACTCGTCTACAACAAGTTGATCACCGGATCGTTTCGCGTCGGCGTCTCGCAGCAATTGGTGGTCCGGGCTCTATCGCAGATCTCCGAACTTCCAGTGGACGTTATCACGCACCGTGCTATGGGCGAGTGGGAGCCGACAGCCGAGTTCTTCACGCACCTGATCTCACCGCACAACGACGCTGATGAGACACCCATAGCGCGACCGTATCCCTTTCATCTGGCACACCAGATCGACGGGCTTCCAGAGGACCTCGGCGTTGTTTCCGATTGGCAGGCGGAATGGAAGTGGGACGGGATCCGGTCGCAGGTGATCAAGCGGGCTGGTCAGGTGTTTGTCTGGTCACGCGGCGAAGATCTGATCACCGACCGATTTCCGGAGATCGCGGCAGCTGCAGCGAAACTTCCGGACGGCTCGGTTATTGATGGCGAGATCCTTGCCTGGAAAGATAGTCGCGTTCTGCCGTTCACCGAACTGCAGCGACGGATCGGGCGCAAGAATCTGTCAGCGAAGTTTCTATCCGAAGTCCCGGTGATCCTCCAGGCATACGACATGATCGAGGCTGAAGGGCGCGACATTCGTGAACTCTCATATCGAGACCGGCGGGATTTTCTCGAGCGAACGCTCGCCGGTATTGCTGGTGAGGTGATCAGGCCGACCGAATCGGTGGAGGCCGCAAGTTGGGAAGGCCTGGCCGAACGAAGGACGGAGAGCCGAGAACTTGGAGTCGAGGGGTTTATGCTTAAGCGGCGGGAATCGCCGTATCGAACGGGGCGGCATCGGGGCGACTGGTGGAAATGGAAGATCGACCCAATGACTATCGATGCGGTGCTGACCTACGCGCAGAAGGGAACCGGGAAGCGTGCCAACCTTTTCACGGATTACACTTTCGGGGTTTGGAAAGAGGGGCAACTGATCACCTTTGCGAAGGCCTATTCAGGACTGACCGACGCCGAGATCCGGAAAGTAGATCGGTTCGTCCGCGACAACACACTTGAGACTTTCGGGCCGGTAAGAATGGTCAAACCGGAGCTAGTTTTTGAGATCGGATTCGAGAATATCCAGAGATCGACGCGACATAAGTCAGGTGTTGCGGTGCGTTTCCCGCGGATCTTAAGGCAAAGGGAAGACAAAACGATCCAACAAGCCGACTCGCTTGACGCGATCCACACAATGCTTGATTCGTTGCAGAATTCTTCCAATGGCCAAGGGGAATAAGTACAAGTTTTCGATCCAAGGGATGCCTCTCTACCCGCATATCAAGCTCACACGCGAACGCTTTCCAAGGATCCTCGCGACCCGGATCATCGCGGATGACGCCGCCGAATATTTCGGAGCATTCCTGAACCGCACGAATGCCCGAATGCTGCTGGACTTCCTGAATCGAACATTTCGACTTAGGAGCTGTGACATAAACATCGACGGTTCTTTTAACTACCCGTGCACGATGCACTATAAACGCCGCTGCATCGCACCCTGCGTAAACGATCTGACGGATGAAGAGGAGTACGCGGAAATGGTCGGCTTGCTGCGGCTGTTCTTATTGAACGATCGAAGCCTTTTCGGATCTGCAATGAGTTCGAAGATCACCGAGGCGTCGAACAGGCTCGATTTCGAGTCAGCCGCGAAATGGCGAGACATTCTCGAAGCCGTGGAAGCGTACTGGGCCGATGCGCGGCGGTCGCCATGGGTCGACGGGACATCTGATACGTTCACCTTTCGAACTTCGGACGCTGGGCTGGACGTTGTGATCATCTCGCAGAAGGGCACGCGAGTACTCGGCGAGCGGATCTTTACCTATGCGCATTCCGCCGAGCCTGACGCGGGGCAGGCAATTTCCGAGATCATTGCGCAGTTCTATCAGTTTCACGCGCCGAAAGAGATCAGGGTGTCGATTGCTCTACCCAAAAAGGATGCCCTCTCCCGCCTGATAAGCACTCGGATCGGGCGGCACGTGCCTATCGTTACGCTGACGGAGAAGACCCAACGGGTTTCAACCGACCGTGCCGTCAATCGGTCAAACGCAGATCTAGACCTTAAGCGAGCTATTGTCGGGCGTTCGTCGCGAGAGATGATGCAGTCGCTCCGGCGAGATCTAAACCTCACGCTGACACCGAAACGCATCACAGCGATAGATGTCGCTCATCTTTCGGGCACCGATCAGGTAGCGGCGGCCGTTTCGTGGCGCGACGGCCGGATCGATACTGCGAGTACGCAGTCATGGCTCTCCGACTCTTCGAGCGAGGTCGGCAGCCTTCGGGGTTTTGTCCAACGATTTGTCGCCGGGCGAGACGACGATATCGAGGAATTGATAGTGATCGACGGCGGCCCGGCTCAACTGAGCGCGGCGATGGCGGCGGACCTTCCAAAACATATTGCGGTGATTTCGGCCGTTAAGCCCGCGGGTGCACACGGTTCCGTCTCCCATTTTCTAGTCGGATCAAAGGTCCGCGTGGAGTTTGACGCTGCGAATGAAGGTCACCTGCTGCTGAAGCACCTTCGCGATGAGGCGCATGACTATGCGAACGCCATCCACCGGGATACGCGCGAGTTCGCTCACTATTATCAGTTGGCCGCTGCCCTTCCCTCGATCACGGAAACAGAGCGCCGCAAACTGCTGATAAGTCTGGGGTCTGTCGCCAAAGTCTTATCAGCCGAACCGTCTGAACTCCTTCCGGTACTGGCCGGAGACCGGGCGGAATTTGCGTCCGCAGATCTGGTTAACTACCAAATGGGTGAAACTCGGCCCGTCCCGCCGCTCATCGTTCCAACGCGACTCCAAGCCGCAGATGGATCGGCCGAAGATCTGAGGCCTATCGGAACGTAAACTTTACGGATTGTTGTCTGGAGAAATTTGGAAAGTGGAGCCACCTGTCGGACTCAAACCGACGACCTACTGATTACAAATCAGTTGCTCTATCAACTGAGCTAAGGTGGCTTGCCTGTTGAGATCGCTAGAACCCGCGGCAAACCGAAATAGTAGCAAAGGGGCGTCACGTAGTGCAAATAGTCTTGTGTGGAGACTTTAGCGAAGATTACGGTCGTCAAGGTTCAGCCGGAATCGGTCGGAATGACAACCTGTGTAAAAACTTGTTGACCTTTTGGCCTGGCCGGGTTTAGACTTCTGAAGTGTGCCCGTCTGCGGGCTAGTCCACCAATTTTCCGCCTATCGTTTCTTCTCCCCTCTCGGAGTTCCCAAGACACAAGATCGGCATATCAAAGGAGATCACAGTGAGCTTTCAAAGATTTGGAAAGATCAGCGTCGCGTCGCTTTTTGCGGCTGTTTGTATTTTCGGTTCGTCGGCCGCCGCACAGACGCCGTTGTCAGTTGGCGGTGAACTCACACGGCGCCCAATGAGAGTTGCCGAGGGCAATAACGTGCAGTGTGCCGGCTACGTTACCAGTTCCCCTATCGATACGAGTTCGCGGCTCGTCGGTGGATGGAACGAGCAGGATGGATGGCTTTATGCCCAAGGCCAGTTGGTCTACTTGAACACTGCGGGCGCGAAGGTCGGTGATCGGTTCGCCGTGGTTCGCCCTCGGGGGAAGGTCAACACGAAATGGTCAAGCAAGGGCAGCCTTGGAATGTATGTTCAGGAAGTGGGCAGTGTTGAGGTCGTTCGCGTGAATGGCGACCACTCGGTGGCGAAGGTTCACCGGTCTTGCGACAACTTCCTGCTTGGCGACGTGGTTCGTCCGATGGAAACTCGCGAGGTTCCGATGTACGTGCAACGACCGGCTCTGGACGTTTTTGCCGATTCGTCGGGCAAGGCGAAGGGGCGACTATTCATGGCCCGCGATCAGCGCGAGGCATTGAGCAAAGATCAGATCGTTTACATCGACCTCGGCAGTGAAGACAATGTTCAGGTCGGCGATTACGTCACCGTTTTTCGGCCGATCGGGAAGGGCAATATCGTTGGGGACGAAACCGCTAATGAGTCTGTCCCGACGGGGGTGAGCGACTACGGCAGTTCTCACTACAAAGGCGGCGGGTTTTCGAACCAAAGCTATCGTAAATCGGGCGACAACGCCGACGGCGCAGCCATGACTACCGGCAAGGCGAAAGCCGGCAGGCCGGATATGCGTAAGGTCGTAGGCGAACTCGTCGTGCTTAACGTAAAAGAGCGGACTGCGACGGCAGTGATCGTGCGGAACGCTCAAGAGATCCACCCCGGCGATTGGGTCGAGATTCAGTAACCGGATAACACTCAAACATGTTGAGGGCGGGCGTTGTTCCCGCCTTTTTCGCGCGCCTGATCGGCTCGGCTGACAACCGCTCGAGTGCTTTCTTGTCCCGCACTTCAGGCAGTCAACTTCCTGATATCTAAAAATATCCGGGCGCGAAAACGTTGGATTATGTTAGACTTGCCGACGAAACTAAAACTAACGGGCGATTAAGCATTTCTTTGCGGAAATCGTAAATTACGTTCTCGGTCGGGAGGTTTCTCGGGCTATGGGGAAGAGGGTTTTTTGTGTCTTGGCGACGGTGTTCGCTGCCAGTCTTACGGTTGTTGCGCAGTCCGGTCAAACGACTCGCCAAAGAGTCGTACCATCGCCGACCATAAAGAACGATGAGCCCGCGGCACCCCGATCCACGCGGCCGCCAGTCTTAAGCGAAACGGTGGTAAAACCGAAGGAACAGTTGAAATCGGCACCAAAGCCCGCACCAGTCAAGGTCGAGGACGAAGAGATCACGGTCGAGACGAATCTCGTCAGCACGCCGGTCAGCGTGCTCGATCGCAACAATCGATTTATTCCCGGGCTTAAGAAAGGCGATTTCAAGCTCTTCGAAAACGATGTCGAACAGGATCTGACTTACTTCAAGTCGGAAGAGCAGCCCTTCACGGTCGTTCTGATGATCGACATAAGCCCGTCGACGAAATACCGGATCGACGAGATCCACGGAGCGGCCATTAGTTTTGTCAATCAGCTGAGGCCGAACGACAAGGTAATGGTGGTGGCGTTCGACGAGAACGCTGAAGTGCTCGCCGAACCGACCTCGGATCGACGGACGCTGTATGCGGCGATCGCCCGGGCTCAATTCGGCAATGGTACCAGCCTTTACGACACGGTCGCCGCGGTCTCGCAGCTCGAGTTACTGCGCAAGGTCGGTCGCAACGCCGTGGTCCTCTTTTCTGACGGCGTGGACAGTACCTCTTTTCAGGCTAGTGCTGAGAGCACGGTTGCCGGCGTTGACGAATTGGATGCCCTTTTTTACACCGTTCGCTATTACACTCTGGAAGACGGGAATGTCGATGTGGGGGAAGCTGCCGCAAATAACATCATCATTTCGCCGACGACGATGGCGCATCTCAGACGTGTCGCGAAGATACGACAAGACAATTTGGGCACGCCGCAGCAGTATGAATTCGGGCGCCGATATCTCGAGGCCCTTGCTGCCAACACCGGCGGCCGTATGTTCGAGGCAGATTCGATCGTCAACGTCGAAGCCGCCTTCGCGGGGGTGGCGGAGGAGCTTAGACGGCAGTATTCGCTCGGCTACTATCCTAGCTCGGAAGGCAAAGCAGGCGAACGCCGCCGGGTTAGGATCCAGGTCTCCCGACCTAACGTTGTCGTGCGCGCCAAATCCAGCTACGTCATCAAACAGAAGCCTGAAGACCCAACCGACAAAGGGCTGGTCAGCACCCAAACCGACAATCGGTGACGCTCAGCTCAAAACGACCAGAGAACCGCGGGCATTCGTGCCCGCTTTTTTATTTTTCTCGAACGAGTCGCTAGACTACGGTTCGTGAAGGCAAGTCCACTGAACAAGAATTCACTCGCTGCCGCCTGCCGAGAGTTGGCCGCAGACCCGTGTTTGAGGATCGTCCACAAGACTTATGGCGTTCCGCCGCTCTGGGACCGCGAGCCGGGATTTG
This sequence comes from bacterium, assembly GCA_029945985.1. GTDB lineage: Bacteria > Acidobacteriota > Blastocatellia > Pyrinomonadales > Pyrinomonadaceae > OLB17. The sequence goes on from JAQSDP010000089.1 coordinate 6,172, forward strand.
CGACGCTGCTTCAGATAATTCTTGAACAGCAGGTATCGCTCGCCTCGGCGAAGGCGTGTTTTGACAAGCTCTTGGCGTGCGTTGGAAATGTGACACCTCGTGCGGTCTTGGCGTTGAGCGATTCAGAGTTGCGAACGGTCGGGTTTAGTCGGCAGAAGACGGCTTATGCGCGACATCTGTCCGAAGCGATTCTTGAAGAGAGCATCGATCTAGATCGATTGCACCTGCTTTCTGATTCTGAGGTGAAATCCGAACTGATCAAGCTGAAAGGGATCGGCGAATGGACGAGCGATATCTATTTATTGATGGCTCTGCTCCGGCCCGATGTGATGCCGAAGGGCGATATCGCGCTCCATTCCGCGTGGCACCGGCTAAGTGGGGAGCGGAGACCTTCGTCTGACGAGTTTCTCGCGATCGCCGAGCGATGGAAGCCATATCGGTCGGTCGCGGCGAGATTGCTGTGGCATTTCTACCTGAGTGAAAAGCGGAAACCCGGTTGAGCCCTCTGAGATGTATGGCCGCAACGAGACACCCTCGCTACTGCTCGGGTTTCCGCCCGTGCTGTGTTAGCTTTTGAGCGATGAAGATACTGGACGTCGGTTGCGGGACCAATAAGTATGAGGGCGCGATCGGCTTGGACAATAATCCGCGAACGGGGGCTGACGTTATT
>JAQSDP010000090.1 GCA_029945985.1 bacterium
TCGTCCGAAAGATTGAGGCCGGTCTGCCCACCAACCGTCGGCAACAGAGCATCCGGCCGCTCTTTCTCGATGATCGCGGTCACGGTCTCAAGGGTTAGGGGCTCAACATAAGTGCGGTCAGCGATCTCCGGATCGGTCATGATCGTTGCCGGATTCGAATTTACCAGCACAACCTCGTAGCCTTCCTGCTTTAAAGCTCGACAGGCTTGCGTTCCCGAATAATCGAACTCGCAAGCCTGGCCGATAACAATAGGGCCGGAACCAATAATTAAGATCTTCTTTATATCTGTACGTTTAGGCATCGGCTACTGAACTGTGGCGAACACGTAGTATAACCGATTACCGCAGGCACGAAAAATTGCATCACTTATCGAAAAAGCTGTATGGAGATCATTACCAGGAGTACGGTAATGGCGGAAAGAACGACTACGTAATGGTACGCGAACCTGGCTTTTCCGTATCTTGGACAGGTTCATCAAAGGCACTGGTGTCAAACTCGAACGCATCACTTGAAAATCGCTTCAGCATTCTCAACTCGTTCAGATGCTCGCGTCGTTCCTCTGTTACGAGGAAGTTTGCAAGGAATAGTTCTGATTCCGCCGGCGTCAGGGAGCCTTCCAAGTGATCTTCGATGAGTTCGCTTTCGATGAGAAACAGAGTCTCGTGATCAAGGGACGCAGTTTCCGCTGCGTGAAGGAGAGCTTCTCGTATCCGTGCGTGTTCGACTTCCATCGTCATTTATTGTCATCCTTCGGCGGTTTCTTTCAAAAAAGTTAGCGCTCTTCGGAATTTCCACATCGTTTCATACACTTCTTCAGAGTTCCGCGGAGTCGGTGAACCCGCATATGAAGCGTTTCCATCTTGATCCCTAACTTCTCAGCCATCAATTTTCTCGAAGCGATCTTTTCCTGCTTTTCTTTTCCGTAGTACGTGATCATCAGTTCCCGATCCTCCACAGACAACTCACCGAGACATTTGCGCAGGCGTTCCATTCCCGCCGCTTCGTCCTCGGACTCGTCTTCCGACGCGATCCCAAGTGCCGACTGGACCCACCGATCATAGGTGATACGCAGTTTTTGTGGATCGCGTGAATATTCGAGCAGTATCTTGGAAGCAAATCCAAAGACGAAGGATGACGGCCGAGTATGCCGCGTCGGGTCAAATGTATGGGCTCTTGTGGCGACCCGGAAAAGCGTTTCGTCCGCCAGCATATCGACGTCGCGGCAATCCCTCGACTCGAAATAACGAAGCAAGCTATTCCGTATCTCCTCGTAGACCACGCCGGCCTCTTCTCGATCATCCGAGAAAAGTGCTAATAATCCTTCAAATTCCTCTTGTCTGAGGACGTTGTCAAGTCGCATTTTTGTGGGTAGTAAGTCAGTTTTCTTGAGAAGAATCACATAATCTAACCCGAAACTCAAATTCGACGAAAGTTTTGTGAAAGATATCGCGAAATTTTGCCAATAAAAAAGGAACGGTCTTGGCGGCCGCTCCTTTCTTCCTTTTCACTGCTTTTCAGGGCACATATCTTCCCACGATATTACGCCGCTGAACTTGGCCCGCGTCGCAGCCCCAGTGACCGGATGCCAGACCCGCCACCGAGATTCTTGGCGGCGGGTCATATTTCTAATAGTTAAACGGGAATCGTATCCCCGGCACCTTCGGCACCTTGCTTTCGATCTTCCGCTTCGCGTCATCTACGACAGCCTTACCGCTGAAGAAGCTGTTCAACTGATTAGCAAGTGCCGGATTGATCTTTTTCAATCGATCCTGCACCTTCTTCGCTTCCTTCTTGTTACCGGTCAGATGATAGACCTCGCCGAGGTTCACGAGCCCAAAAGCATTGTTCGCATCAAGAGTGGATACTCGCTGAAACTGGGCCAGGGCGTTCGACAGATCGTTAGACCCGCGATACGCAAGGCCCAACTGATTGAGGGCGATCACCCAGTCGCTGCGAAGCGCGAGTGCCGCGTTCAACGCCGCTTTCGCTCCTTCGTAATCACCCATCGAATTCTTCGTAGCTCCTAGGTTGAACTGAGCTGCGTCGAGCTTCGGGTCCTGCTGAACGGCAGTTTCCAGGTACTGTTTGCCTAGCTCAAGCTTAGCGGTCGTTTCGGCCGGCGGTACATTGTTGGCACGATCGTGACGCGCAGCATTATAGTAGCCCCAGCCAGCATTGCTGTTATCCACCGCGTTCGGGCTAAGTTCGCGTGCCGTATTCAATCTCGCTGTTGATTTCTCCCACTCGTTCGTCTTGCCGAGGCAATAGCCCCATTCGCTGTAGAGGTCCGGATTGTTCTTGTTTCCCGGCTCCGCCGCCTTGTAAGCAGCATTCGCCTCTGCAAATCGCTCCAACTGCCTAAACGTACTCGCAAGATTTGCATGAGCTTTGTAGTTCTCAGGCTCGATCTTGACCACGTTCTGGTAGGCCGGCAGAGCATCTGCATATTTCTCCTGGTTGTAATAGATCACACCCAGATCGAACCAGGCCGCCGCCATATTTGGATCGATCGCCACCGCATCGCGATAAGACGCGACCGCCTTATCGGCTTGATTCGTTTTGCTCAGGATCGCCGCTTTCTGATAGTGAGCAGCCGCATTCTGTGGTTCGCTTCGCAACATCTCATCGAGCATTGCCAAGGCCTCAGCATCACGCCCCTGTTTCGACATGATCATTATCCGTGCCATCTGAGCCTCCGGACTATCGAATCCGGCCGCTTTAGCTTTGCCCAGATAGGATTCAGCCTCAGTGGACTTCCCTTCCTGGGCATAGGCCAGTCCTAGCGGCATATAAAGCGACGAGAATTCGGGGTCGATCTTTAGAGCATTCTCGTACGCATCGATGGCCTGTGAGGTGCGTCCGTTGGCGTCGTGGATCTCACCGAGTTTCGCGAATGCAGATCCATTTTTCGGATCGAGCTTTACCGCTTCTTCGAAGTAAGACACGGCGAAGTCGTTTTGAACATCGCCGGCCATCGTTATGCCCGTGGCTGTCAGAGCATCACTCAGCCCGAGCTTTGCATCCGCGTTATTCGGATTCGCCTTCAATGCCTCTCGAAAATTCACGGTCGCTCCCGCAAGATTGCCTTCGGCAAGCTGCTTTTCGGCCGTAGCCGTTAGTGTATTCGAGAGACGAAGTTTTCGGTTGCGTTCCGCCGCCCTTCGCCGAGCAACCGCTGCTGCCCGCCCTTTCGCCGCATCCGCTTTCTTCTTTCGATTTACCGCGATCTGATTTTTCACCCGCTCCCGGCGAACATTTACCGATCCACCGCCGCTCGAAAACGAGCGGACCGCTCCGCGTTCTTGGGGACGCTTTCGAGAGCCGCGAAAAATAAAAACACTCGCGCCGCCCGAGAGATCGCTCTCCGGAACGAGATCGTTCGCCTTTACGTCGACGACAAGGCCGGTGGACAAGATCGAAAGTATAAGTAGGAATGAAGCGGAAGTGCGGATCGTGAAAAGCATAAAAACCTCTTTTAGTCAAAGGCCGCGGGTGAAGATCGAGGCCGGAAAGAACACAAAATTATAACGTAACCTTGACGCACTACGCGGACAATTTTGCCAAAGTGGCTTAAAAGCCGATGAAGATCGGTTCAGGTTGGAGGCGGATCCCGAATTTGTCCAGAACGCTCTTCTGTGTAAGATCTTTCAATGCGACGATCTCGGCAGAGGTCGCCGAACCCCGGTTGATGATCGCGAGCGAATGGTTAGTGGAGATTCCGGCGTTTCCCAAGATGAATCCCTTTCTGAATCCAGCCTGCTCGATCAGCCAAGCCGCCGGGATCTTGACGTCGTCATCTCCTGCCGCGAACTGAGGGATACTGTCGAGCTTAAGTTCTTCGGCAATGGAATCAGCGACCGAGGTGCTGACTATCGGGTTCTTGAAGAACGAACCGGCGCTTCGCGAATTCGGATCAGTGGGATCAATGACCATGGACTTCTCACGGCGGATGGCGATAACCGTTTCGCGGGCTTCTCGAAGTGACGGAGCACCGCCCGAAAACCTCTGTTGAAGGTCCTTGTACACGATCTTTGGCTGACCACCCGGCACAAGCCGGAAGACCACCCAGAGAACAACATATCTCTCGCGTTCCGACGTATTGAAAATGCTCTTCCGATACTCAAACCCGCATTCATCGTTCGAGAGTTCGACGATCGTTCCAGCCGCCCGGTCAAAACATCGAACACGCACAATAGTCTCGGATACTTCCTGGCCGTAGGCACCAACATTCTGGACCGGGGTCCCGCCAACATTTCCCGGTATCCCGCTCAGGCATTCAACACCCGCAAGATCGCGATCCACACATTCTCTGACAAATCCATCCCAATCAACCCCTGCCCCGGCGGTGACGAGAACCGTGTCCCCCACAACGTCGAAGTTGATCCCACTGATCTCGATCTTCACGACCAGACCATCGAACCCCGCGTCCGACACCAGAACGTTACTCCCGCCGCCTAAAACGAACACATTCTCACCTTTAGATCGAGCCCAGCCGAAGAGATCCACAAGTTCCGCAGCAGTTCTTGCTCTAGAAAAGTACTTTGCCGGGCCGCCGACGGCGATAGTTGTGAAAGGGGCGAGAAGAATATTCTGGAGGATCTCCATTTTGAGGCTCACAAAAGAATAACGAGAGTCGGAGGTTAGTCCAACTCTCGTCCATATTGCAGATCGCGTTTTCGCTAACTTCCCTGTCGGAGCTGCCCGTTTGTCGTCACGTCCAACTTGGCCGCAAGGTTGCCCGCACCCATCTTGCGAAGCTGCTCCAAAGCCTTTCGAGCCTCGCCGAGATTGCCGTTCTTGTAATGAGCCTCGCCCAGGTTGTAATAGGCTTGAGCGAAGGTCTTGTCCTTATCTGTCGCTTCTTTGAACGCCTTGGCGGCATCGCTGTACTTGGCGGCCCCCCGATAGGCGAGGCCAAGTTCATTCAGAGCGAAAGCCCATTTCGGCTCCTTCTTGACTACCTTGTTCAGAACGTCGACGGCCGAGGTGTATTCGCCAAGGTCGGTCAAGGCCATTCCGAGATTAAGCATCGGTCCAGAGACGAATGTCGCGTTTCCGTTCGCAACTTTCTGCAGCGCGAGCTTAGCTTTCTCGAGTTTCGGACGAGCGGCTTGGGTGTTGCCGTTAGCAATGTCCGAGCGAGCCGCGTTGTAATATGCCCAGCCGAGGTTTGCCGCATCAACGCCCGACGTGCTCAGCTTGTCAGCTTCCTCAAGTACCTTCACCGCTGCATCCCATCTGCAAGCCTTCGCCTGCTTGATGTTGATCTCGCACTGCTTGGCGATGGAGAATGCAGCCTTTGAGTACATATCGGCGGCATCTTCTTTATTAAAGTTCGGCTGGCGCTGAATGAACATCGCCGCGAGGTTATAGTTCGATTCGGCCTGGTTGTAATTCGGTGGCGTCATCTGGCGATACGCATCGCCCAGATTGTTGAACGCCTCGTAGTTCGTGTTCCGCAGCTTGGCTGCCTTGTCGTACGCCTCTACCGCTTTGGGATAATTACCAAGCTCGTACTGAGCCTCGCCCAGTCCCATCCAGGCCTCGAAATATTTCGGTCGAAGCGTCGTGGCCTTGGTGAACTCGGCCACTGCGTCCGTGTTGTTGTTCAGCCGAAGCAGCGTGGAGCCCGTATAGAATGCGACCTCGGGATTGGAAGCGTCCAGGCTCGCGGATTTCTTGAATGCCGCAAGGGCCGCATCGTTGTTATTCTGCGAATACCGAACCAGGCCGAAATAATAATGCGCTTGCGGGTCGGTCGGCGATGCCGCTACGGCTTTCGTGAGATACTGATCCGCCTTTGCGACGTCGCCCTTCTGGAAATATAGAGCACCGAGCGGGGTGTAGATCTCAGATAAGTCTTTATCATTGGCAAGAGCGAGCTCATAGTTGCTTGCCGCCTCATCTTCCTTGCCCATTTCTGTCAGAACTTCAGCCAATCCGTAAAAGGCAGGGGCGTTCTTCGCGTTGTATTTCAGAGCCTCCTCGAAGAATGTCCGAGCCACCGGGAAGCTGTCCTTCACGAGTAATTCATTTCCCTTCAAGGCTAAAGCTTCGCTGAGCCCCGTCTGCGAGATCGCGTTAGCAGCGTCCAAAGTTAGCGATTCGCGGAAGAAGTTGATCGCCTCGTTATAGTTGTCGCGGTCTAGGTAGTATTCACCCACACCTGAGAACAAGCGGGACGCTGCGGTCTTATCCATCATCGCGACATTGGCCAGACGCGAATCGTTTGGATTTACAGCCTCAGTTCGCGTTCGTCTCGGAGCAACTTTGGCAAGTGTCGTATATTGTCTCGATACCTTTCGAGTACTCTCGATACGCTGTTCCTTCGATCGGCTTGCCCGGCTCGGCAGCACACGCTTTGGCGGGCCTTTTGCGGCGCCTCGAAGAACGAAAATGCCCGAGCCGCCGGTAACGTCACTGATCGGGATCAGGCTGCCCTGCGCTGAGACAGGGATCGTCGTCAAAAGAATCGCAACCACAACCAGACCTGCAAATAGAGATCTTGCTAAAACGTTCTTCGTATTCATCTTCTTCCTCAAACTTGTCTTAAACCACCGGGAAACGAACAGGAGTGAACCTGCCCCTTCGATGCGGCAACTGCCAATTGACGTTTACTGACCGAAACTTTTGCCTATTCTAGGGCTCAGATACTGACGGGACGCCCTAATCTTTGCACCGATAACTCGAAAAATCAACCTATTCGCTCGTCCTGGAAGTGGCGCTTGCGCTTAAGAGAGAAAAGACTGTGACCACAAAGTATCCCGAGAGCACAGAGAATCGTCTCCGTGCCGGCTTTGACCGGAATTAACTGAAACCTTATCAACGAAGTAGTTCTT
>JAQSDP010000091.1 GCA_029945985.1 bacterium
TTCTTTTCGGCATAGACGTCGGATTGCGTGAGCGTATTCAGCAGCGTGGACTTGCCCGCGTTGGTGTATCCGACCAGCGAGATCACCGGCAGATTCTTGTTCGACCGCACCTTCCGACGCTCCTGCCGCTGGCGTCCGAGCGAATCGACTTGCTTCTCTAATTGAGAGATGCGGTCACGCACACGCCGACGGTCCGTCTCAAGCTTGGTCTCACCGGGGCCGCGACCACCGATCCCACCGGCCAATCGCGAGAACGCCGAGTTTTGGCCGACGACTAGCCGCGGCAGAAGATATTTAAGTTGAGCAAGTTCTACCTGAAGCTTACCTTCCCGGCTCTGGGCTCGTTGGGCAAAGATGTCGAGAATGAGCTGCGGCCGATCGATCACCTTGAGGTCCGTCGCCTCGCTTAGCGACCGCACCTGGGCCGGCGAGAGCTCAGTATCGAACACGATCAAGTCCGCCCCGAGCCGCATCGATCTGATCAAAAGCTCATCAAGCTTTCCTTTGCCCAAAACCGTCTTTGCATCGATCTGCGGACGCCGCTGAATTATCTTATCAAGCACGACGACATCCGCCGACGTCGCCAACTCCTCAAGCTCCGCCATCGATTCCTCGGCCTCATCAACGTAGCCGGTTGTGACACCCACCAATATCACGCGGTCGCGATCCGTTTGCTTCGCCCGAGCCGTCTGCCGAATGCGGGCCATCTCGCTCTCAAGCGAATTGATAAGCGATAAGAAATCGACATCGAGTTGCGACGGAATGTTCGGCTCGAGAAACTCGTACGGCTTCTCGTCTGTTTCTGAGTGCAATATCTCGGCGCTCGTCGGCAGAAGATGTGCTGAATAGACCATTCCCGGGAGGCCGCTTGAACGTTCGACTTGGATTATCGACATTAGGTCGAGCCGAAGCAGAGCAAGGTCAGTGAGGTCATCTTGCGTTAGCTTTTCGTTTTGGAGATGGGTGTGGATACACCTCAGCCCGCGGAATCGATCGGTGCCGACGCGGACACGTCCGAAATCAGGCATCTGGACTCCCTTAGCCGTCCCGACCATCACGTATTCGACGTATCCCTTCCGATCAAGAAGCACACCGACCTGCCGCCCTGTCTCGTTCGAGATCTCGGACATCTGACGTGCAAGCTCTTGAGATACGATCTCCGCAGGCTGGACGCGGCGAGTGCCGAGCCGCTCGATCCTGCGTAACTGATTTGCTTTAAGCCCCTGAACGAAGCCGGTAACCTTACTAATATTGCTTCTCCTACGGCTTAGTATATCAAATCTAACCCTGCCGCTTTTGTCATAGTGCCTACCGTCCGTCCTTCATAGGATTCATTCTTATATTGCTCACCCTCCGTATTAGAAACTCCAACCTGTTGAAGCGAACCGAACCTGAGCTGGCAGGACGTTGCCGACGCCTACTCAATTTGGTTAAATATAGGTTTGCTTATATTGAAGGATACGCTTCTATGAATCAGGCATTTATCGAAAAGCTAGAATCGCACATTGAGGCCGACTGGCTCTCGGCCGTTGAGTCGCTTTTACCGTCCATTCACGAGGTAGACCGCAACGCGGTCCAGATCTGGTTTCGCTTCTATCCGCTCGATCTGGTCCGCTTTCTTGAGAACGCGGAAGACGTCGAACAGGCGATCAAGGGCATCAACCTCGAGGGCGATTTCGGCGTGCTCGATAAGATCGACTCGTCGCATCGATTCCTATACGGCCACCGCTATTGGCCGCACGTGAAGCAAGCTGTAATTGCTCGAGCCGATTCCGATGCCGACTTCTCAGATCTCAAGACCGAAATTTCGAATATCGCGAAGTCTGTCGCAAAAGAAGCCAAAGCCGATGAGAAGCTCACCACAGCAATCGCTGCGCTCGGACTAGCTACGCTTGTACAGGCTGGCTATGACGATCTGAAAGCCGCCCCGGGCGTTGCTCAAAAGCCGAGCGGCTTGATGACAAAATCTCCCGACGCGATCGTCGCCGAAAGGGCCAAGGACGATTCGCAGGGCGTCTTCGGGTTCCTCAAAACCGTCGACAAAAAGTTCTCCGTCAATTTCAACGCGTTCGCTTACGAAGGCAGCTTCGACATTATTAACGACGAAGAGATCGCGTCCGCCTCGCAAAAGGACCGCTCGCGTGATTGGCAGTCGATGGATTCACGCTGCTGGGAGGGCCCGGTGCCGGTTGAATGTACTTCCGCATCTTGCGGAACCTGCTGGGTCGGTGTGGTCGGCGGCCAGGAGAAGCTCTCGGAGCCATCGGTGAGGGAGCGTAAGCAGATGAAGGTTTTTGGCTACAACCAACCCGACGATGCCAAGCCGTTTCTGCGCCTCGCCTGCCAAGCAAAGGCTAGCGGCAAAACGACGCTCGTTATCCCACCCTGGAACGCGGTCTTCGGCAAGAAGGTCCGCCGAAACGTCGAAGATTCCGAACTAGAGCCTGCAACCACATCAGCCAAGAAACTCCGCGAAACTATCACAACTGCCGTTACCGGCGAATAGATCGTACCCGTGCACCAACACACGGCAACACCCTGCGCGACTTCAAACTGACGAACCTCGGTCACCCGGTGCCGAGGTTTTACTTTCTCTCAGTGGCCGTCGTGCCGTGTTTCCTAGATGGCTGGCGGGGGTTTACCTCCTCCTCGGACGTTTCGGCACGCGAACTTGAAGCCGTGATGATAGTTTTCTCTGTTTTCTCCGCATTTATAGATGGCCGGATAAATGAATGATGCGGCGTGAAAACATGCGGGAGAAAACTATGAAGAACATATTTACAGCATTAATAGTGGGGCTCGTCGTAACCGGGGCTGCGTTGGCACAGGCGCCGGCGAGTGGTCAGGGGGTAAAGACCGCGGTGGTCGAATTTTCAGTTGGGCCGAATGCCGCAGGGATGACGGAGCAGGCGAAGTTCGGACTGCAAGCACAGCTTTCGGCTCGCCTTAATAACACCCGCAAATTTGACGTTTACGACACACGGCACACTAGGCGTGCGTCGCAGGCGGATCTCACAGCTATCAATGGAGCTTCGACTTCAGCTGCGGTTAGACTAGGCAAGCAGCTCGCCGCCGCGTATGTCTTGACGGGAAACGTGGTGGATTACAACACGAGCGGCTCGGCGGCGGTGAAGTTTCGCATTGTTGAGGTTGCAACCGGCAAGGTGAAACACTCCGGCGAGATCTCTCAGCAGGCGGTAACGAAAATGACCGGCAACGGCTCGGCCGCCGAGATGCAGGCAAAGGTCATAAAGCCGTTGCTCGACAAGCTAACCGAGGAACTGCAAGCTGAATTTTAATCACCGGCTAATGGTTCGGGACATCCCCGGCACGGCGACCTGAGGTGGTTTTTCGATAGATCCGATAGACCACCTCCGCGTCCTTGTTTTCGCGGACCCAGTCGTCGAGCCAGCGATAGCTAATAGCCGGAGTTAGGCTGGGGTTCGTCGCAACGATAGAAGCGTATGCTGCTTCGCGATCGTCGGCGCTCACCAGTCGTTTTGCATCGCCCACAACTATCACGCTAACCCAATTTTCGTTGTCGACGACTTTTTCTACCTGCAGACATATCTCCGGATTTGAGTCGATCATCTCGGATTTCTTGCCTTCGGTCGTGTAGATGTAGATCGTCTGGCGGTCGTATGCGAAATGGATAGGAAGCACGTACGGATGATTGCTAGATGAGCAGCCAAGGTGTCCGTAGTTTACGCGGCCAAGAAATGCCTCTACGTCGTTCGACGACATATCCTTCACTTCGATCATTGCAGCCTCCTAAACAAGGTAATTTTCTCAAGGTTCGATACATCATAGTGCTCCTCGCGGTCAAAGAGCGTGATGTACGTCACAAAACAGTTAGAAAATGACTTTTTACGGGCTGCGGCAGGTTGTCTAAGAGTTAGAATCGGGGATGGGGATAGTTATGGAACACGCACAAATCTCAGAAACTCCCGCCGATACCACAAGGAATCATTTGGTCGGGAGTTTCTGCGGAGACGCGTCAGGGCCAACACTCATCGCGGTTGGCAGCATCCATGGAAATGAGCCGGGCGGTTCAAAGGCCCTGCGGAGACTTGCGCTTAAGCTTCACGATCTAGAATCAAAACTACATGGCAGAGTTTTCCTCATCGAGGGAAGCATACGAGCGCTGGCCGACAAAGTGCGGTTTGTCGACAGCGATCTCAACCGACATTGGACGCGGGAAAACGTCACGGCCTTGGATTTAGGTGGACAGGGTTCGAGGGCCGAAGACTGGGAACTCAAAGAGCTGCTTTCGGTCCTCCGAGAAATTCTTGATTCCGCTAGGAATGAGGTGTTCGCTCTTGATCTTCACTCGACGTCGGCGCTTGGGCTGCCCTTTGCCACCGTTGGCGACACACTTCGAAACCGCAGATTTGCGCAGAAGTTTCCGGTGACGATCCTGTTGGGCATCGAAGAACAACTCGAAGGAACGATGCTTGAGTATCTCAACAATCGAGGTGTCGTAACCTTTGGATTTGAAGGAGGCCAGCACGATCAACCAGAGACGGCAGCGAACCACGAAGCCCTCCTTTGGCTGTCGCTGGTCCACGCGGGGATAGCAGCGGAGGCCGATATCCCTGATCTCGATGGGCACCGGCACCATCTCGCAAAGGCCAGCGGGCGTGCACGAATAGTGGAGGTCTTATTCCGAAAGCCCGTGTCGGACGATGACAAGTTCGTAATGGATCCTGGCTACAAAAATTTTGATCTGGTGGGTAAAGGCCAGACTCTTGCGCGTGATCGACACGGTAACATACAGTCCCCGCGAAAGGGCTTGATCCTGATGCCGCTCTACCAGGGCAAAGGCGACGACGGATTTTTCATTGGCAGGGAAGTTGCGCCGTTCTGGCTCTGGCTTTCGAAGCTTCTCCGAAAGCTGGGCGCTCCGACCTTGGTCAGAATATTGCCGGGCGTTTGGCGTCATCCGGATGACTCGGAGAGTTTAGTTATCGATACACGCGTCGCGAGATTTTTTCCTCTCCAGATACTGCACCTGCTCGGGTTTAGACGGCGAGCATGGAAGGGCAAGCGGCTCGTCGTAAGCCGACGGAGATTCGATACACGAAGCCCCTTTGTTTGAGAGAAGGCTCCGTTCAAAGACGGAGCCTCGACCTTCGAACTACTTCAAAATAGTTTACTACGGCATCGGATTGAATGTGACACCTCTAACGAGGTAGCCACGGACAACGGTTCGCATAGCGCTTGCTGCATCATTGGCCTTCGTTCTTGCTTCGGCCGAACCGTAATGCTTGAGCCCGATCGCGTCGAATTTCGCGGCCCGTTCCGCATTCGGGTCAAGTGTTTCCGCGTAGTTCTTGTACGTGATGACCAATCCCAAGTCCCAGTCGCCCGGGCCCTCGGTCGACGTCTTGGTGAAAAAACCATAGCTAACGATCAAACCCTGTTTTTTTTGTTCCTCGAGTATGGGCATCTGGTTCATCCTGATATGCCTCATGTTGTCGTCACCCTTTCCTGGCAGTATGTCAAAGTAAGTGATTCGCGACACGTTTCCGGGTGTTGTGGCCGGCGGAGTCGCGGTTGGGGTTTGTGCCTGGGCTCCGATGGCGAACATACAGGCGAAAAAGATGCTGAGACAAATTTTCTTCATAATAAGTTTTCTTTCGATCCGAATTGTGAGCAAGATCAGCAAGAGCCTGATTTGATGGTCGCCGCGCTCGGGTCAAGGCATCCATCCGGCCGAAGAGATTTCACACAGATCTGAACGAGATGTAAGCCAAGAAAAATGGAACAGGCTCGAAAAAAAATGCTTTTCGCGGTCTCGTTGCTAAGAACCCCAACGAAGCAGCACGTAAAAATGCGGCGGGTTAAGGTTGTTAAATCGAGGGAGTAGCCCAACGAGGGATAGGGTTGGATTGGCGTTGATATTACGCTAATTCCTGAAATTGTCAACAAGCATATGAGGACAGCAAAAAGGCCCCGGCGAGTTGCTGAGGCTTTTTGAACGCCCAAACGATTTTGCCAATACTAGCGAGCACGAGCTCTGTATAAGACGATCACTTTCGAAACTCGTATGTCAGTACTCCGGCGACTTTGACCGGTTTGCCGTTGTGGAGCGGCGGGTCGAAACGGGCCTGTCGAGCGGCTTCCCCCACAGCTCGCCAGAGCGGTTGAGGCCCGATGACAACGCTTGAGGCTACGACCACTCCTTTTTCATTGACCACCACTTCGACGGTGTCTGTGCCGCTTGCATTTGCAGCCTTTGCTGCGGTCGAATTTGAGGAGCAGACTGAAGCCGATCGTCCAAGTCAAGCCTCAGAACGGTGCCTTTTTTTCATTCTGCTTACACAGACCAATTAGATGGTCCAACCCATTTTTGAGTCTTGTGGCGGTCTGAGCATCGGGTGTAACGAAAAATATCTGATCTATTGGCCCACCCCCCGAACTGCGGATCCCGTCTGGATAAAATGTCTCTGCTTGGTCGTAGGCGAATGATTTATCGCTAACAATCAATCCAAGTCGCGATGCGGCGCCCTTATCATCATTGAAGGTGTATGTTTTATTGACGTAAACGAGCCGAGCCGTCTTCGTCTCACGCGCCAACGAGCGGTCATTGCGTGTAAAGGTTCTTCGAAAATAAAGATTGCAATTCCGAATTTCAACTCGTTCCACATCGTCACCACGGGCGTCGTATGAATCACGGATCGTCTTAGTTACCCATGCCACAGTTTCTTCCATCGACGGTCCACTTTTCGCCGTTGTACTCTCAGGCAGGTCTTGAAAATCGCTCAGGGGAATCGGCTCATTCTGGGCGCCGTTAATCAGTTTAGAAAGGTATGCAACGGGAATGGCGAAAT
>JAQSDP010000092.1 GCA_029945985.1 bacterium
ATATCGGCTCAGAGTTCAAGCTAGTTCAGAGTTCAAGCTTTAGCTTGTATCCATTGCCACTAATCATCTCGAGGCAGCGGAAGACAAGCTAAAGCTTGGGCTCTGAACTTTTTATCTTTCGAATCGGAACCAATCGATATCCGCAGTTCCCGAATCGTTGAACACCCCCGGCCGTGTAAAAACAAATCCGACCTTCGCACCTATCCATTTGCCTTCCCGCGCCTTGACCGGCTGCCCCACTTCGTTGAACCGCGTGCCGTCAAGACTGTAAAAAAATCGACACATTGCGTCTTTCCCAACAGTGACACGAAGAAAGAACTCGCGCCTGACAATCTCGACAGCATCCGTACGGGTCTCAGTCGTTCCTTTATCGGCGTCTTTCGCAGTCGCCTGAGAAACGAATAGCTTCCCGCTGCGATTCTCGACGCCTATCAGCGAGTAATCCAATCCCATTACGACTAGAGCAAGCCGCTCACCTTCGAACCTCGGCTCAAATTCAATTTTCGCTGTCGCGGCGAACGTCTCCGCCGGAAACTTCTGCAGGAGCAAATTTGGCACGTCCCAAAGACTCTTGTAACCGTCGGGCACGCGAACGCTGTTCATCCGCAACACGCCGCGTGTCGGGAATGGAAATCCCCACGTAGGATCGGGGTTCGCATGCCATTGCCATTGCGGGCCGATCGTCGGTCCATTGAACTCATCCGAATCCTGCGGCGTTGCGATCGGATACGTTCGCCCGACATTCGGCTTTTTATGTCGGAGCACCGGCTCGCCCGTTCCATCGCCGTCCGGATCGCTCCCGATCACCGGAAACCCATTCTTCCAAACAGCCGGCTGGAGATGAACGATCCGTCCATATGCTCCGCGATCTTGAAAGTGTATGAACCACCACTCTCCCGACGGCGTATCGACCAACGCTCCCTGATGCGGTCCGTTGATCGCGGTCTTTCCCTGAGCGAGTACGATCTTTTCTTCGTATGGCCCGTAGATATTCTTCGACCGCAGCACTAACTGCCATCCGGTCGGCACTCCGCCCGCAGGAGTTGAGATGTAATAATATTCGCCGATCTTGTGAAACTTCGGCCCCTCAACGGTCGGGTGCTTTTCGTGTCCGTCAAAAACCATCACGCCGTCATCGAGCACGCGTGTCCCGTCCGGACTCATCTTGTTCACGACAAGCACGCTCTTGATCCCCGAGCGGCTTCCCGCAAACGCGTGGACTAGATACGCATTACCGTCCGTATCCCACAACGGGCTCGGATCGATCCATCCCTTCGCTTCTCTCACAAGCAGCGGCTTTGACCATTCACCCCGCGGATCGCGCGTCTTTGTCATGTAGATCCCAAAATCCGGATCGCCGTAGTAGATGTAGTATTCACCGTTGTGAAACCTGATCGACGGGGCCCAAACGCCGCCGCCGTGCTGAGGTTTGCTGAAAACCTCGGGCGGATATTGCTCGCGAAAAACATGATTCACGATCGTCCAGTTGACGAGGTCTTTCGAATGCAGGATCGGAAGGCCAGGCGCGGCGTTGAAGCTTGATGCGGTCATCCAGAAATCCTCGCCCACGCGAACTACATCCGGGTCGGAATAGTCCGCGTGGATGATCGGGTTCTTGTAGGTTCCGTCGCCATTATCGGCAACCCAAACCTTCGAAACCTCGCCTTGCGAATACACGTTTACCCACGCAATACCCACAAGCATCGCCGCTAAGATCCGTTTATTTGTCATTACTTATTTTGAGCCGCTGCCGTTCGCTTCAACTTCCATTCGCTGGGCCTTCTGCGTCTCCACAAGGTGGTCGTGCATCGCCTTTTCAGCGCCTTCAGCATCGTGGTCGCGAAGGGCCCGATAGATATTGTGATGCTGCTCGGCTGATTGCTTAAGGTCGGTAGCACGTTTGACTGTCTTGCTACGGTACTCGAACAGGATCGTCGCGACCATGTTCATCAGCGACGTGAGAATTCGATTGCCCGATGCAGCCGCGACGATCTGGTGGAACCGCATATCGTGAACCAGATATTGCTCCGGATCATTCAGCGACGCATACATTCCCGCTATCTCTTCTGCGAGGGTCGTCATCTGTTCGCTCGTAACGCGTTTCGCAGCCATCCCGGCAATACTCATCTCGAGCGCCATGCGAGCTTCGAACATTTCGTCCGACGTAAACCCGTGCAGAGCTGACAGCATCCGCAATGAAGATCCGTCGAGAGTTGGCGATTCGTCGCGGGCGGCAACAAACGTCCCCGCTCCCTGTTTTGAAAAGAGGATCCCAACCGCGGAAAGCGAACGAATACCTGCCCGTAGCGTCGGCCGGCTCACGCCCAATATCTTGGCGAGATCGCGCTCCGGCGGAAGTTTATCGCCCGCCGAGAGTTCCCCGCTATGGATCATCTCACGCAGGCGCGCAGCGACCTCCTCGGCCGTCGAGCCGTTACGATTGCTGGCCAGGTTTTTGAATACTGCGGGGTTCTCTACCGACATTCTTATCCTGAAACTATCGCCAAGTTTACTCCAACCTGATTTCCCTGTCGACGCCCTTAGCTAAGGCTGCTTCGTCTCGAATACCTTGATCAGGATCATCGAAAATCCCTTTCCCGTCACGGTGCGCTGATGCGGAGTGCCCCGCGGCACCACGATAAGATCTCCTTTCTTGATCACGACCTTCGTTCCGCCGGTCGCCGACTTACTTCGCCACTCTCCGGGCGCGGTCTGATTGGGCCCGACCAGGGTGCCGCCTAGCATCATCGTTGCCTCTCCGTCGAGCACGTAATAAACGTCGTCTGATCCGTCGTGAACCTCATGAAGGTCGTTCTCGCGAAGGTCGTCATGGAACACCGCTACACGCATCTCAGCCCCGGACTGAGCGAAGACGTCGAACTGCTGATTACCGTCTTTCGCCGCGATCTCTTTCGTGATGTCCGAAACCTGCTGTTTGGACTTCACCACATACGAGCGAGAAGGCGGGTTAGGCCCTTGGGCATTCACCGCGGCCGTAAGCACGGCCACACAGAAAGCAATCGAAATCAGGTTCTTCATTTCTTCCTCGTTTTCGCGATCAGCCAGCGTGCGAGATCTTTCGCGGCATTGAAATTTTGGAATTCAGCAGGCAGGCGGCGGCCGTCGACGTATTCGTTGTAAAGCCATGGATCGCCGATCACGAACACCGTTCCTTTGCCATGTTTTGAGACAGCCATGATCGTATCGCCGTTCGCGGTGACAACCGGCTTCGCATTCCCCATAAGAGACAGCGTCGCGACCTCTTTCACGAACGCTTTCTTGGTGTTGGCAAAGATCTCGTTACCGGCCGGTATATCGATGCCGCCCATCTTGTAATCGTTATTGACTACGTCGAACTTCCGATCTTTGTTGAACTGAACGCCGAACTCCTTTGCCAGAGTGTTGAACTTATCAAGCTCCGCGTTCTGCACATCATTGCCCATCAGCACAAGAACTC
This sequence comes from bacterium, assembly GCA_029945985.1. Lineage (GTDB taxonomy): Bacteria > Acidobacteriota > Blastocatellia > Pyrinomonadales > Pyrinomonadaceae > OLB17. The sequence continues at coordinate 3,458 of JAQSDP010000092.1, forward strand.
CGCCGGCCTTCACCCAATCCCCAATCGCTTTCACGTGCTGAGGTTCAATGAAGTTCGGATTCGCGGTCTCTTTCGCGGTGTCCGGGTCGACTATGATAAACACGTCCGCACTGCGGAGATTCGCTGCTGTGGGCGCCGCCGAGAGTTGTTGCGTACTCGCACCGAGTCGCTTAAACATCTGCCCCCACGCGTAGAATCCGGCATCGGGCATCTCATCCCATTTGTAATGCCAGACCTCGTCCAGTCCGCTGAACTTGTTCTTGCGGATCTCGTGATTAAAGTAGTCGTCGAGCACCACGGTCTTGCCACGTCCGGGCCATCCGCGTTGGTAATTCTCCATCTCGAGAGCCGCCTTGATCGCCGGGCCCAACCCCTTCGCATCGTTCAGTCGGACCTTCTCGCTCATGTAGTACTCATACGATCCGTCGCGATACGGATTACCGCCTAGCCCCGACACGGAAACCGTCCCGTGCCACTCCGTATTGCCGTCGGCGTTCGTCTTGATGAACTCTTTCTTGATCCCGTCCCAGCCGCGAACGGCGACCTTCATGTGCTTCTCGGGCAGGTAACCTTCGCGAACACCACGGGCGATCGCATACACGAACATTGCGGAACCCGACGATTCGAGATAATTCTTCTCCTTGCCGCCTAGATCGAGAATGTCCCACCAAACACCGCTCTTCGGATCCTGGACTTTCCCAACCGCAGTGGCCAGTCGGTCAAGTATCGCCTCGAGTTCCTTTCGCCGCGGATGATCTTTTGGGAAATGCTCGAGCGTATCGACCAGTCCCATCGCGTACCAGCCCATCGCGCGTCCCCAGAAATGCGGTGACTGTCCGGTCTGTTTGTTCGCCCAACGTTGCTCCTTCGCTTCGTCCCAGCCGTGATAGAGCAATCCGGTTTTCGGGTCCAGCGCGTTCTTCTCCATCCACACGAACTGATTCGCGATGTCGTTCCAATTATCCTCACCAAAGACTTTCGAATACTCCGCGTAGAAAGGCTGGCCCATGTAGAGCCCGTCCAGCCACATCTGCCACGGATAGATCTTCTTATGCCAAAATCCGCCTTCTTTTGTTCGCGGATGAGTCTTCAACTGCGACCGAAACAGTTCGACCATCTTCTTGTACTTTTCCTGCCCGGTAACCCGATACAACGTCATCATTCCAACGGCCGGAGTAACATAATCGATGTTGTAATCCTCAAGATGATAGTCTTTGTGCGTGCCGTCCTCGTTGATCCAGTGGTCCATACCCTTTTGGATATGACGGAAGTATTTCGGATCGCCGGTCGCGTACCACATCTGCTCGATCGCCTTCAGTACCACGCCTTGTTCGTAATTCCATTTCGGCGGGATCCCCGGCTGGTTGCGCTGATCTACCCAGATCCGATTCATCGCCGTATCAGCGAGACGCTCCGAGATCGGTGTCTCCTGACCTGCGACGATCGAGACAAAGGAGGCGAGCGTTAGAAGTAGCAAGGCTGCGATTTTCATAAGATCGATGGTTTCAGATATTTCCTTAGGTTCATCCGCGATTCCCGGATCGCCTTCACAACTAATTCGGACATTACTTCCGCGCCGAGCGGAGAGAAGTGCGTATTATCTTCGATCCCATTCGGATAGTTCGCGGACTCTCCCGCCTTCAACTGCAGAAACAACTTCCGAGAGCCCTCGACTCCGTTGTGAACCACCAAGGCCTCGCTCGACCTGTGCATGTCTATCAACGGAACCTTGGACTCTTTCGCGACGGTCCGCACGATGTCCGGATATTCGCCGTGCGTATCGTGGAACTTCCCTTCCTTATCAAACCGTCGCCGCATCACCGGCGTCAACAGAACCGGATTTCCGCCCTTTGATCTGACCTCATCGACGAACCGTGCCAGATTCTTGCGATAATCCTCCGGCGGCGTGTATCGTTCACCTTTATCCTTCGACGAATCGTTATGGCCGAACTGGATGAAGACGTAATCGCCTTTTGCCAGGTCGTCGATTATCGCTTGCCACTTCCCTTCGGAAATGAAAGTCTTCGTGCTCCGTCCGTTCGCCGCTCGGTTGTCGACCTTGACCGTTAATGGCTTGAAGTGAACCTCCAGCTTTTCGCCCCACCCGGTCTCGGGTCGTTTCTCCGGAAGCTTAGCCGCCATCGTCGAATCACCCGCCAGGTAGATCGTCACCGGACGTTTCTGTCCAACAACGACAACCGATGCGAAGAGCATCAAGCCGAATAGCAGCGAGACTCTCATAATCTGATCAACTCGGAGATCTTCACCGGCCGCGACTGTTCGATGCTTGTACGAGCCGCGATACCGGTTAGACATGACATCGCACCGGCGCGAGCGCTCGGCAGTCTCAAATGCTCGCCGAGATCTGCGTTACGGAAGATGACTTCACGAAGCCGGTCGTCTCCGCCAGCATGACCGCCCTTTATCTGCGGTACTTCAAGTTCCTCATGCTTCCCGAAATTCTTCGACAGGAAAGCAGTCGATTCCTTCTCAACCTTCCACGGCTGACGCTCGTAGTCGCGGATCTCCAGACGACCCTTCGTACCGTTGAACGCCAGTCGATATCCCTCGAACGGCATTGCGGCGTTCAACGAATATGCCATGCTAGCTCCGTTCGAATACTTAACGATTGCTGACATGGAGTCGTAAATGTCGACGTCTGCCTTGAAAACGCATCCGTCGCGACTGTACCCGTCGGCGCTCTCGCATTCTGAATACAGCTTGGTTAGGCGGGCGTCCTTGGTCACATCCCAATAGAAGCTGCAATCCGCTTTGTGAGGACAAGCCCGGCAATTCGTGCTGCTAAATGCACCATTCTTTCCGTAAACGTTCAACGCGCCGTAGGCAGTAACCTCTAAAGGGTCGGCACCAAGCCACCAGTTGATAAGGTCGAAATGATGCGTCGACTTGTGGACCCAAAGGCTTCCGCCGCCAGACTTCAGCCGATGCCAACGGCGAAAATAGTCTGCACCGTGCCGCGTGTCCAGATACCAGTTGAAATCGACCGAAGTCACCTTTCCGATCTCCCCTGACGAGATCAGCTGTTTGATCTTTTCGTGCTTGGGAGCATAGCGGTAATTGAATGTGATGATTATGTTCTTATTGTGCCGCTTCTCCGCGTCCAACACCGATTGGCAATCCACCGCCTCCGTCACCATCGGCTTTTCAGTGATGACTGTTACACCCTTCTCCAAGCCGCGTTTGATGAACGTATGGTGCGTCGAGTCTACCGTCGTAACCATCACCAGTTCGGGCTTCGTTTTATCCACCATCTCGTCGAAATTTGTGAAGGTCGGACACTCTACGCCGATAAGTTTCCGACCTGCTTCGACCC
>JAQSDP010000093.1 GCA_029945985.1 bacterium
TGCCAATGCATCTCTGCTTGAACAGATACGTGAAAGAAGAAGCGGCGAGCGTCAGCGGATCACACTGCTGCAAAGAATTGTCACCACGCAGGAGGACGAGCGGCGTAGGATCGCCCGCGACCTTCATGACCAACTGGGACAGCGGCTGACCGCCCTCCGTCTAAAACTGACGTCTCTGTCGGATCTCTGTGAGGGCGATGTGGAATTGAGTTCTCGCGTTCAGCGGATTCAACAGATCGCCGAACTCTTGGATTCGGAGGTGAGCTTTTTGGCCTGGCAGCTCCGTCCGACCGCTCTCGACGAGCTCGGTCTGGTAGTCGCACTTGAGACCTTCGTTACGGAATGGTCGCGCCACTATAATAAATCCGCTGAGTTTCACAGCTCGGGCGTTTCCGATCTTCGTCTCGAGAACGAGGTCGAGACTCAGGTTTATCGGATCACACAGGAAGCTCTAAATAATGTCGTGAAGCACGCGAACGCTCATCGAGTTTCGGTCATCCTTGAAAGGAGAGACCGGGCGGTGCTTCTCATTATTGAGGACGATGGGAGCGGATTCGACGAGGGGACTGTTTCAAAGCGGTCTGACGGTCCCCCTGGGCTTGGCCTTGCCGGGATGAAAGAGCGGGCAGACTTGATCGGCGGCGAGCTCGAGATCGAATCTGAACGAGGCCGGGGAACAACGATTTACGTCCGTGTTCCGCTAGTAGACATCACAAAGGATTTACCTACGCCATGAGCAAAAAAATCAGAATACTTATTGCAGAGGATCACCAAACGGTTCGGGAGGGAATCAAGCTGTTGGTCAGCTCACAGCCCGATATGGAAGTAATCGGCGAAGCCGGCGATGGCGAGGAGGCGATCGAACTTACGAAAACACTTCTGCCTGAACTTCTTCTGATGGATGTATCAATGCCTCGAATGAACGGTTTGAAGGCGACAAAAAAGCTTCGATCGATAACCCCCGATCTTCGGATCCTCACGCTCACTCGCCACACGGACGATGGCTACCTGCGGCAGCTTATTGCTGCGGGATCGGATGGATACGTTTTGAAGCAGAGCGCACCCGACCAGCTTATAACGGCTATTCGCACAGTCGCGCGTGGCGAAGCGTTTCTCGATCCAAGTTTGACCCAGCGTGTTCTCGGCGGATACGCAGGCGCCTCGTCATCACTGCGGGGAGAGAAAAAAGGTGATCTGTCCAGCCGTGAAGAAGAGGTTCTCAAGATGATCGCGCAAGGCTACAGCAACAAAGAGGTCGCCGCCCGCTTGGACCTGAGCGTAAAAACGGTCGAAGCCCATAAAGCTAATGGAATGCAGAAGCTTGGGTTCACGAGCCGGATCGAACTGGTGCGGTTCGCGGTGTTGCAAAATTGGCTATCAGAAGAGTGAGTTAAGGGAATCCCCTTAGCCGCTATCAAACTTCCTAATTGCGGCTCTTTCCCGAGGCTTTTATCATGAATAACAGTTGCTAAGACGCATCGCCAATCCTCGCGGATAAATAGAAGACTGGCATGGAACCTATGAGGTTCATTACACCGGCAGGGTCAAAATTTGGCCCTGCTTTTTTGTGTCTGGAGTGGGTGTTAGGGCATTCCCTTAGAGTTAAGTTCAAATCTCCCGATTTCCGAAAAACCGGGGAAAGCCGAGAATCATATTAAGCCAAACGAGGACAGTTTTCTTTAGGGTAGCGGATTCGCTTAACTGCTCTTTTGGCTTAGAACAAGGGGTTGGGGGATGACAGGTTCGTCCCCCCTATTTTACCCAAGTCGACCATATTTTTATTGCCGCTTGATACCAGTCGGCAAATTTTCAAACTGGAATTGTCAGCAGATGAGGGGTGGAATGTTAAGAACTGAAACTTTTGAACGGCCATTTTCCCGTACTTGGGAAACTGGATTTTTATCACGGAACGCGAAGGGCCGGGCGATCGACCGCCCTGAAGAATCGATGCCGCCGGCCCTGAGCAGAAACTCAGTGCTGAATGGTCTCCCTGCACCTACGCTGAAGAAGCTTTGGCCGAATCTCAGGCGGATCCACGTGGAAAGGGAACAGTTCATATTCCAGCAGGACGATGATCTCGAATTCCTATATTTTCCGGAGACGGCCGTGCTTTCCGAACTCCACATGCTTGATGACGGGCGGATGGTCGAAGTTGCGATCACTGGTTGTCACGGCGCGATTGGCCTTGGTTCCCTCTACGAGGCGAGCCAGACCTCCAATTGCGTCCAAGCCACCCAAGCGGGATCTCTCCTTAGGATCGAGAGCTGCTTGTTGCGTAAACATTGTCGCAACGATTCGCAGCTACCTCTCTTGCTTCATTCCTCGCTTGCTTCATATATCCGCCAGATCTCTTTGAGGTCCGTGTGCAATATGTATCACTCCGTGGAGGAGCGACTGTGCACGTGGCTGCTTCTCATCAGAGATCTCGGCGGCCAGACGCGCTTGAAATTGACCCACGAACAGATCGCCCGCGCACTCGGAGTTTACCGGCCGAGCGTTACTTCGATCGCTTTAGAACTGAGGAAGCGACAATTGATCGACTATTCTCGCGGCGGGATCTCGATCACTGATCGAGCTGGCCTGGAGGCTGCTGCATGTGATTGTTACTACGAACTCACATCCGACGCGGCAAGTGCGGTTGAGCTTGCTCAGGCGGTTTGATCGCCGTCATTAGGAAAGCCGAACAATAAGAAATGACACTAAAAGATTTACATCACGATAATTCAGCAAAAGATCTTGTTTGTTTTTCGCACCTGCGATGGGACTTTGTTTACCAACGCCCGCAACATCTGATGGGTCGCTTCGGGAAACAACGCCGAGTCTTCTTCATCGAGGAGCCGATTTTTCATGACGGCGTACCGAGTTGGCTTTTTTCTTCGGTTGAGGAAGGGGTCGTTCGGTGCGTTCCCAAGTTGCCTGAGAAGGCCGATCGGCAGAAGGACAACGAACTGATACGTCAGCTAATGGAAGATTTTGCGGAACGCTGGGATTGTCATGAATGCATCCAGTGGTTCTATACGCCGATGATGCTCGGATGGGCTGACGGGCTCAACGCAGCCGCAGTTGTTTACGACTGTATGGATGAGCTGAGTAAGTTTCGGTTCGCACCTCCTGAACTGGTCGAACTCGAGCGCCAGCTATTCAGGAAAGCGGACCTCGTCTTCACCGGCGGTCACAGTTTATACGAGGCAAAGAGGGAACAGCATAGGTCTGTACATGAATTTCCTTCGAGCATAGAAGCATCCCATTTCAGACAGGCATTGTTTGACCACGATGAGACCGCCGAGCAGGCTGAACTCCCTCGTCCTCGGATCGGCTTTGCCGGGGTCATCGATGAAAGGATCGACTTGGACCTGATTGCCGGTGCAGCCGACCTGCGGCCCGACTGGAACTTCATAATGATCGGCCCGGTAGTAAAGATCGAGCATGAATCTTTGCCCCAGCGTCCCAATATCCACTATCTCGGAATGAAGAACTATCGTGAGCTTCCTCGTTACTTCGCAGGCTGGGACGTCGGCATGATGCCTTTTGCTCTGAACGAATCGACACGGTTCATAAGCCCGACGAAAACTCCGGAATATCTCGCTGCCGGGTTGCCCGTAGTTTCGACCGCGATAACGGACGTGGTTCGCCCCTATGGAGAGATGGGCCTGGTCGAGATCGCATCCGACGCGGCGGAGTTTATCGCCGCTGCCGAGCGGGCGCTGGCGCAGGACAAGGTCGAGCGTCTACGTCTCGTCGACCTTTTTCTCGCCGAGAGATCTTGGGATCACACTGCACGGCAGATGAATCGTTTGATCAATCGCGCAGCCAACGGGGCCCTCAAATCGCCAGTGGTTCGCGATCGGGAAAGTGTCCGCGGTGTTAGCGTCGCCGCATAAAAACAAGGGGAATTTTGATGTTTGATTATCTAATTGTAGGAGCGGGCTTCGCGGGGGCGGTCATGGCTGAACGCCTGGCGAACGGCTCAGGTAAAAAGGTCCTTATTTGTGACCGGCGACCTCACATTGCCGGAAATGCGTACGATCACTATAACGACGATGGAATACTGGTCCATAAATATGGGCCGCACATCTTTCACACGAATGCGAAAGATGTGTTTGACTATCTTTCACGATTCACCGAATGGCGCGAATACGAGCACAGGGTACTCGCTTCGGTAGATGGAATGCTCGTACCGATCCCGATCAATCTGGACACGATCAACCGGCTGTATGGGCTGAATCTTGACTCGATGTCCATCCAGGAGTTCTTCGACAGTATCCGCGAACCCCGCGAGAACATCCGAACCTCCGAGGATGTCGTCATCAGCTCGGTAGGCCGCGAACTGTACGAAAAGTTCTTCCGCGGCTACACCCGAAAACAATGGGGACTCGATCCGTCCAAACTCGACGCATCTGTCACCGCACGAGTACCGACAAGGACGAACCGCGACGATCGTTATTTTACCGATACTTATCAGGCCATGCCGAGGCACGGCTACACACGCATGTTCGAGAAAATGCTCGACAACCCGAACATTAAGGTACTTCTTAATTGCGATTATCGAGAGATCGAGAGTGAGATCCCCTATCGCGAAATGGTATACACCGGACCAGTTGATGCCTACTTTGATTATCGATACGGCGAGCTTCCGTATCGCTCGCTTGAATTCAGGCACGAGACTCTCGACGGCGAGGTTTTTCAGCCCGCTCCGGTGGTGAACTTCCCCAACGAGCAGCCGTATACGCGAGTCAATGAGTTCAAATATCTCACGGGGCAAACGCACGCAAAAACCAGTGTGGTGTATGAGTACCCTCAGGCTGAAGGTGATCCATATTACCCGATCCCGATGCCTGAGAATGCGGCGCTTTATGCAAAGTACAAGGCCCTCGCGGATGCGGCTGAGGGGGTCCATTTCATTGGGCGGCTCGCGACATACAAGTATTACAATATGGATCAAGTCGTCGCCCAGGCTCTAACCACCTACGCGAAGATCGTGGGCGAAAACCGAAAGACTGCGGCGATACTTGCGGCCAAACCAGGATATTCCTATGCGAACGGCAACGGATCAGGTGCGACCCGCGGCCTTAACTGATTCGGCCAGCCTTGGAGTTTTTCTTGAAGGTTCTTTGAGAATCCTATCGAACCGCTCTATTTGTAGAGCTATCTCTTCTGATAAAGGGGTGTGTATCTCTCGCTCACCCCGATCATCAGCATAATCCCACAGGCCGTTATGACAGTGACGGTTATCGGCCCAGCCGGGATGGTTCGCGATGGGATACAAACAGATGCCCTGCATCGGAACACCGTTGTCGATCGCGATCGCTACCTGGTCGCACACATATCGAAACCATTCCGCTCGCTCGTCGTCCTCGATCCCGGTTTCCGCGATCAGTAACGGACGCTGATAGCGCTCGTAAAACTCGGTGAGGATCTCATTGAGCGGACGATAGAGTTTGTGGCCGCGCGGGATCTTCCGCCGGCTGGGGTAACGCCACTGATTGTGAAAGTAGTAGTTTAGGCCGATCACGTCATTCAGTGACTCGTCCGCCGGTGACCTTTCCAGTGCGTCCAGCGCTTCGAACTGCGATCGCCGATAGGATTCTGCCGAGCGCTTAGCTTGAGGGGAATGATCCTTTGGAACCACATGTATAGCTGGTTCGGTGAACATGATGGTCGTATCCGGATTGACCTCCCGGATCCGTCGGACCGCAGCGGTGGACGTTTGGATCAAGAGCCGCTTTAATTCATGGGAGCGCCGCACGACGGCAGGGTGAAAATGTCCGCGGTCTGCGGCGATCCACGAATAAAAGGAGATCTCGTTTACGGGGCAAACATGCAGCTTCTCCGCGAGGTTTGCCATTAAGAATTGTGTTACCGCTTCTGAGAACGAACAGAAGCGTTCAGAGAATTGATCCGAGAAAATATCAAGGTCATCGGGATAGCCATAGTGAAAATAGTCCCAGATTATCTCGATTCCAGTATCTTTGGCCGCCGTAACCTGCCGTTCGAGACTGGAGAAATCGTATTTATTGGGCTCTTTTTCAATAAGATGCCACCGCACGCCGTCTCGGGCCGTGAGCATTCCGTGATCGACCATCCGCTGATAATCGCGGTCGGCAAATTCGTCGTGCCGAGTTGAGTTGATGAGATCGAGGCGTCTGCCCCGCTTATCCCGGTGAGTCGAGCACTCAAAACCGCCCATAATAAAGCTGTTAAATCGCTGATTCATCATTAGGCGTAGCTTAACCCGTTCGGTACTCATGTACTGAACTGTCGAATACAGTATGAATGTTCTTGTCACAGGTGGGGCCGGTTATATCGGCAGCGTCGTCGTCGAAGAAGCTAGGAGATCCGGCTATGACGTAGTCGTGATCGACAGCCTCGAGAAAGGGCATCGCGACGCGGTGCCTCGCGGTGTTCCCTTCGTTCACGCCAACCTCTCGGAGCGCGAAACGCTTAGAGAGATCTTTCGGACCTTCGAGACCGAGGCCGTGATCCATCTTGCAGCCTATTCGCTGGTGGGTGAATCGGTCGAGTTTCCGAAGAAGTACTATAAGAACAACGTCGAGACGGGGATAGTCCTGTTGGAGACGATGGCCGAATGCGGGGTGGGCAAAATCGTCTTCTCTTCGACCGCGGCGGTTTACGGAGAGCCTGCGAAGCAGCCGATCGAAGAGCACGACGATACCGCCCCCACTAATCCGTACGGGGAGACGAAACTTGCCTTTGAAAACGCTCTCCGTGAATTTAGTGGGGAAAACGGGCTCCAGCATGTTTCGCTC